>PEZZ01000010.1 GCA_002773845.1 Candidatus Buchananbacteria bacterium CG10_big_fil_rev_8_21_14_0_10_42_9 | reverse complement strand
AATTTTTCAATAGTTTCTTTTTGAGCATCGCTAGTGTAATAAATTGCTGAACGATATTGCGTGCCGGTATCCGCGCCTTGTTGGTTTAGCGTCGTTGGGTCGTGGGTGGCAAAAAATATTTCTAAAATATCTTCAAGTGAAATTTGAGCGGGGTCAAATTCAACCCTAATAACTTCAGCGTGGTTGGTTGCGCCGGTACAGACTTGTTCGTACGTGGGATTTTGAGTATTCCCCCCAGCGTAACCAGGTGCGACAGAGATGACACCTTTTAACTCACTAAAAACGGCTTCGGTGCACCAAAAGCATCCACCGCCTAATACTATTGTTTCTTGTTTATTCATAGAAAGATAGTATAACAGAAAATAAAATTTCACGCAGCAGTTAGGTTGCGCTATCCCGCGGCTTATGCCGTGACGTTGTATTCTATGAGAGAACGGGTATTAATTTAGAAGCAGGTGTTGCACTTCAAGTTTGAATGTACCGTACAAATGTTTGACAAAAATGTTTGACAAAAATATAGCTTTATGATATATAATGATGTTATCAGGGCACCGTCCTGAAACTATCCCGAATAGTCGTTTAAATCTACAACCAAGGAGAATTGTCATGGCGACGCAACTTCACGTTGTCACCGGCGGTCAGTATCGAAAAATTGATCGCAGAATGAGAGAGATCAAGCGTCAGCTTGATCAGGATGGTGGCAGTCCGCTTGATCCCGATGTAGTAGCTGCTACTCTGCAGCAAATCGTGGAAGGCAATCTGCCGAAGGATACACTGCCAACCGAGATGACCATCGCCGGCCGTAGCTACGATATCCGCGGCTTCCTCGAGGGAAACGAGAAATCGGTGGTCGGTCACACCATGGTCGAGCGCGTCACGAAGATGGGCGCTAACCTCGGTCAGGACGATGGCCAACACTTCCTGAAGCATCAGGAGGAAATCCCGGAAGCTCTTCGGGGCAATGCCTTCATCTTCACGGACTGGCGCAACCCTGACAACACCGAGAACGTGGCCTATGTCAACTGGGACGGCTACCGCTGGGTTCAGTACCGGAGCTGGCTTGGCCACGACTTCTACGGCAGCGATCGGGTGCTCCGCCGCAAGTAAAGCGCTTTGACGCTTTACCCCTTAGGACTTTCAAGTCCTAATGTCCCTTTGTGTTCGTATCCCCGCACTGACTCTATTCAAACAGAGTTGGTGCGGGGAAATTTTTTTTATTCAAAAAAATATGGTAAAATAATTTTGGATAGTAAACGAAACAGCCTGCGGTTACGGTTGCAGGCGGTTGAATTCTGAAATAACGAAGCGACCAGAATAGTTGGCGATACGTTGCCAGTTAGCGCGTCAATCGTTGTTTGAAAAATAGAAATACTTGGTCCAACAGCTGGTGAGATAACTTCTCCAAATAAAATACAGCCCCAAGAGCATTCGAAGGGCAGTGGTATGGACGGCTGTTGCACGGTTTTGGGCGCAACCCTGACAACACCGAGAACGTGGCCTATGTCAACTGGGACGGCAACCGCTGGGTTCAGAACCGGAACTGGCTTGACAACGACTTCAACGGCAACGATCGGGTGCTCCGCCGCAAGTCTTTTTATTTTCCCCGCTGTTTTGGGGAGTTTATTTTTGCAGCTGTTTGCGCCAGCCACCCAGCATCCGTCCGATTTCCAATAGTGGCTGTGATAGCTGAGTAAACTTTTTATTGTCCAACGCCTTTATTTCCCAGGCAACCTGCAAAAAGAATTTTAAGGAATCCAATTTAGCAATGGCTTTACTAATCAAGAGCGCCTTACTATTTTTGTCGGAGTATTTAGCCAAAAGAGTTAGCTCTAAAATTTCAGTAAAAATGGTATCTATTTTTGTGCCCAAGGTGTAACGATAAAGTCGAGGAAAATCTGGTAGAAATCCGTGCCAGGATTTATACGCTTCAACCATCTTATGGAGTATGGGCAAATCATACGAAATTGCTAAGGGGGGGGGGTGAGTTATAGGTCATATGAAAAAACAATGCTTAGTTAATTATAACGATATTATATCAGACGACAATTTACTGTCGGCTTGGCGTGAATTTGTTGTTGGGAAAAAATTAAAGCCAGATGTGCAGCAGTTTTCACTGAACCTAATAGATAACATTTTACAACTTCACGACTAACTTGCCAACCATAGCTATTGCCATGGTGGCTACCAAAGTTTTTATATCACCGATCCGAAATTGCGCCACATTCACAAGGCTAGTGTCCGCGATCGGTTGGTTTGCCATGCCATCTACCGTCAGTTGTACCCGTTTTTTGCTAAGACATTTATTACTGATTCATATTCGTGCCAGCTGGGCAAGGGGACACATAAAGCGGTTGCCAGGTTTAAGCATTTTGGCCGGCAAGTAAGCCGAAATAATACGGTTAGCTGTTGGGTGTTGAAGTGTGATATTAAAAAGTTTTTTGAAAGTATTGATCACACTGTCATCTTAGGAATTTTAGGTGAATATATTACTAATAAAGAAGTAATAAAACTTCTTAGCATAATCATTAACAGTTTTTCAGTTCGCCCAGCCAAGGGCTTACCGTTGGGGAATCTAACCTCGCCTCGCAGTTATTTGTTAATGTATATATGAATGTGCTTGATCAGTTTATCAAGCACACCATAAAAGAAAAGTATTATATCCGCTATGCCGATGATTTTGTTTTTTTATCTAATAATAGAAATAGTTTACTTAAAGTTCTATGCCGTATCAAGGAATTTTTACGAGATGAACTCAAAGTAGAATTGCATCCCGACAAAGTATTTATCAAAACAATAGCTTCAGGCGTAGACTTTTTGGGCTGGGTTAGCTTTCCGCAACATTCGGTTTTACGAGCAAAAACCAGACGGCGGATGATGCACAGAATCAAGAAAAATGCTCAGTCGCAAAGTCTTGCATCTTACGAGGAACTTTTGAAGTATGGAGATACTTTCAAGGTTAGGCAGGAATTATTAAACACCTATTGGATTTGGGAAAGATATTAATGATTTCATAGAGTTATTTTTTAGATTTATGGAGCCAGTATTTCACTGGACATTACCTCGTGATCTTGACAACAGTTGGCATTTAATCCAGCCGTTTTTGTTTAATACCCTTTATTCTAATAGTTTAGAAAAGTTTTTGTCCGTGGGCTTTCCAACGTTGTTGCAAATATAGCATCGCCACGAGGTAAATTATGCCGGTAATAACAAAGGCGGTTTTGCTTGAAGTAATGGACATGCCGACATTGGTACCGAGTAAGCCGACAAGGCCTAAATTAATGCCGGAAATAACACTGACAAAAAAAGCGATAGTGTCCTTTTGGTTTTTACCGCCAAAGAGCCTCTGTTTATTTTGGCTCCAGCGGTAAACTAAATACACCGCCGCTACGCCCGAGATGAGATAGGCTACTGTGTGTAAAGAAAATATGGTGCTCGCAAGTCCCGAAGGTGAAAAGCGGACAAATGGTGGTATGCCGCCCAAAAATAAGGCGACTGCCGCGATGATAAGCCGCGCTTGCGACCAGATAAAGCTGTAATAATCGAGCCTATCTTGCGTTGTGTGTTTTTTGAAATCCATAGATGTGTTACTTAATTAATTTTTTAAGACCACGTTATTATTAAGCAAAAGCATCAACGTGCCACGGCGAGCTTATGGCTTAATCCAAATCGTGCCTTTTTTGATAATATCAGAATCAACCGCCGCGCCGCAGGGCTGGGAATCATTGCGTGAATGCCCGTCTAAAGAAGTGATTGTGTAATGATAATGGTTTTCCTTGCAGGCGTCGGGCGGGGTTGGTTTGGTAAATTGATCAGCGGTGTAGCAGCGATTATCTTTAAGCTTGTAAACTGATTCCTCCTTGCCGCCAGCTTCTTTGTTCATCAGTTCCACACTTTGGCAATTGAGTTTATCCGGGTCGGGGTCGGTAATGGATACACCGGCACTATTCGTTCTGGTACTACTCGTAGCGGGAGCTTTACATTGGACGTACGGCCGCATTTTGAGCGTCGCGGTTTTGGTGGCGATAGAAAGCGTGCGCCATTTTGGATCCCAAGCGCGTTGTAATTCCGCTTTTTCTTGCCAGCTTAGCTTAACATCAAATTCAACGTAATCGTAGTCAGCTTTGGCACAAGTGAATTCACTACTTGGGATGCTGTATTGGCTTTGGAGCGGCGCGCTTGATGGTTTGTTTTTAAATTCTTGATTGGGAGAGAGAATATTTTTTTTGCCTTGTCGGATAACGCCGTTACTTAATTTGGCAGAATTTTCAACTAAGCTAAAACGTAATGACGGCTGCCCTTTCTTGCCATCATTTTGTTTGTAAATTTTGAAGGTAAAAGCTGGTGGCACAAACCAGCGGCCGGTCACCGCGCCTTCATGGACTTCACGGTAGGTAGTGTTGTCTGGATATTCACCGTAACTTAGCTCCGTCGCTCCGGCAACTGACACAACCGCTTTCGGTTTAACGCCTTCGCCAACTAACTTTGAATCACCAAATTCGCTGAATTTGAAAAAGGCAAGTTTATTGCCTTCACGAGCATAATTAAAACTATCTATCACGATGGTGCTGAAATGGCGAACTGGCGCGTCAATTTTGACCATTTGGTTTTCCGCATCGTAGGTGTAGGTTACATTATCAACGCTTTCAACTACGAAAGGCAATGCGTCACTAGCCTCTCCGTCAAGCGGCATTTCGCCCTCACTAATATGATAGACACGGGGCACAAGGCCGTCTGGCGCCGATACTTGCGTGGTAAAAGTAAGGTCAGAGTCAAAACTTGTTCCGTCCGGACCAAGGTCGTATGCGGCAATGCCTTCGGTTTCGTCAGTTGGCAATTCCAGTTCAGCAGCTGTTAGGCGATGGAGAGTAATATTTTGCGTATCAATGCCGTCTGGCACAATTAAGCTGGCTGAATTGTCGTCAGCCATAACCTTATTTGTCAGAGCTGACTGCTTCGGCCGTGCCACAACAAAAATAATTGCCGCAACTACAATAACGCCAATAATGATAAAAACGTAGCCTTTTTTCATAGTGTTTTTAGTATACCAAAAAACCCGCTGAAACGATACTAACGGGGGTAATGTGCACACACATATTGCACTTTTTGCTACTCTGGGGGCATATGTCAAAAACTATGCCCAAATCAACCAAAGAAGAAAAGTATCGTTG
>PEZZ01000009.1 GCA_002773845.1 Candidatus Buchananbacteria bacterium CG10_big_fil_rev_8_21_14_0_10_42_9 | reverse complement strand
TGCCGATTAACTGGGCGTTGCTAGAAACCACTTCGATATCTGACGCATTAAAATTATAATTGTCAGCAACGTCAAAACCCCAACTTTTTAATCCGCACTCGTTGCCGCCGCCGCTACCGCTACTGGCCAGCTTAATTTCACCGGCCGTTGAAAAATCTATATTGCCGTCATCAGCAAAAAATTGCGTCGGATTTGACCAAATTGCTTGACCACTGCCGCCCGACCAATCGGTTTGGGTCCAATCAGCCGATTGCCAATTAGTCAAAACAGAATCTAAACTAATTTGATTATTGATTCCAAAAATACTATCCCAAGTAACTTGAGAAGATAAATACTTTGAAGTCGGATCTAATGTCGCGCCCAGATCTCCTTGATTAACAATCGCGCCCGTGCCGTCGCGATAGATATCGCCAATGGTTACAATGCGGGTATAGGCACCATTGGTATCACTGGTGCCGCTTAATTCCCAATAACCGTTTGTTTTGGTGAGGCCATGGTCACCGTTAACGAGTAAATTAAAAGCTTGGCGGCGAATGGCGGCGGCGCCCTCAATGCCTTCTTGGGCGAAAGCGGTAGCTTGCATTAAATCCCGAGAAGCAAAGTTAGTTGTATAATTTCCACTCACCATACCCAAAATACTAGCGGCCAGCAACCCGAAAATCCCCAGCGCTAAAATAACTTCAATTAATGAAAAACCATAATGCTCCCCGCCCTCCTTGGTCATTGCGAGCGACTCTGAGCTTGCCGAAGAAGAGCGTCGCAATCTCTGGGATTGCCACGTCCCCCGACATAGTGTCGGGGTCCTCGCAATGACGGTTGTTTTTTTCATTTTTAATTTATACATAATTTAACTTCCCAGCTATATTTCCTCCTAGTCTAAGGTTCGCTTATATCGACTCGACCAATTGCATCAACAGTGATAAGCAAGGTTTCATTGTTGGGGCTCGTAATGGTCACTGTGCCGTTAGCTGAAGGGGTTCCAGTATATTTTTCAAAATTTATTTCATCATTAAAATCATTTGATAAAACAAAAATCGCGTTCACGCCGACGGCTTCGTCAAAATCTGTGTCGCGAGCGGCAAAGCTTTCGCCTTTATATAAAGTAAAACTATTGCCCATAAAAAAAACTCCCCAAGAGTCGTCTTGAAAGCCGGTGGCAGCGTTTGTTTCGGCCCGACGTAAAGTTTTTTTGATATTGTCAGCGGCAATATCAAAATCACTATTCACTACAGTAGATTGATAAAACGGCACTGCTAAAACAGCCACGACTGATAAAATACCGAGCACAATTAATAATTCAACTAAGGTAAATCCGATTTTGTTTTCAAAAAATTTTTTCAAAAGAGTTCCCTCCGGTGTCATTCCGGACTCCACGCGAGGCCGCATGGCTTCGTGTTCCGGAATCTCTATCTAATAGAGATCCTGAAATAAATTCAGGATGACATTATTAGAATAATTATGTTATCGGTTTAGTTGCCCGGTAATTTCGTAAATTGGGCTAATAATTGATAAGGCCACGAAAGCCACCACAATACCAATTCCAATCAACAGAGCCGGTTCAACTATGCTGGATAAATTTTTAGTTGTATTTTCTACTTCTTTGCCGTAGTACTCTGATAAATAACTTAGTGTTGCGTCCAACTTACCTGTTTTTTCACCAACGGAAATCATTTTAACCATCATTAGTGGGAACAGCTTGTGATGCTTATCTATTTGTTCTATCGACGTATTTACCGAGGTACCAGTTTGAATTTCTTGAGTTAGTTTTTCCAGTCGGCGTTTGTAAACCGCATTCCGAGTAGTGGCGGCAGTAACCGTTACCGCCCGGTCAATTGTTAAGCCGCTTTTCAATAAAGTTGCCATGGTGCGGTTAACTAAAGCTAAATTGTATCCTAAAATAAGCTTGTTTACTATCGGAATAGTTAGCAAAAATTTTGCCCAGATAGGTTTAACTGGTTTGAGGGCGATAATAATTCTGAACAAAATTACCGCCCCCACAAATCCCGTGATAATAAAAAGTCCGTAATTTTCCATTACTTCAGATATCCATAACAGCATGCGGGTGGTGAGTGGAATTTCAACGCTGACCGCTGTGATAATGTTAGTAATTTTGGGTAAAACAAAATAAGTCAAAAGTAATCCCAACGCTACTGCCGACGCTAAAACTATGGCCGGATAAATTGATGCAGAGACAACTTTTTGCCGCAAGGCATGCCTATCCTCAAGGTCATCGACTACATACGATAAACTGTCTTCTAGCGTCCCGCTCTCCTCTCCAATTCTAACAATATTAATAAATAGCTCGTCAAAAATCTTGGGGTAGCGCGCCAGCGAAGAAGATAACTGATGCCCCTCTCTGACTCTTTTGGCTATCTTTTTACTAATCCGCTTGAGTTTAGGTGAAATTGACTGTTCAGACAATACTTCTAAAGACTCCCCTAAGCTAACACCGGCTTTAAGCATCGCCGATAAATGCTTAGCAAATAATATCTTCTCGGTTGCCGAAACTGTGCCAATAGATAATCCGGCAGATAAATTAATTTTACTGGCCGGTGAGATTTTACTCAAATATAAATTTTTCTCGCTCGCCAGCTTGCGCTTTGCCGTTAGCAAATCAACCGCATTTATGCTGCCTTTTCGTTTTTGACCAAGCTTATCAACGGCGATGTAGTTAAATTTCATGACTTTTAATTACGCACTACCCGAATCACTTCCTCCAATGAAGTTAATCCGGCTTTAGCTTTTTCAATGCCGTCTTCTATCATTGTGCGCATGCCTTCCTTTTGAGCTATGGTTCTAATTTCGTCAACATTAGATCGTTTCATAATAGAACTTCGAATCGCCTCACTCATCGCTAACACTTCAAAAATGCCAATGCGGCCTTGGTAGCCGGTTGAATTACAAATATTGCAACCTTTGCCTTTGTACAGCCTGGCATTTTTGCCGCCGCCAAAATATTTGATAATATATTGTTCCGGCAAGATTTTTTTCAATTCGTTTCTGTCAACAGACAGACTGGTGACGCATTGCCGGCAAATTTTTCGCACTAACCGCTGAGCGATAATTATATTTAAAGTTGATGCTAATAAAAAAGGTTCAATATTCATATCCAAAAGCCGTGGGATAGCAGTGGGCGCGTCATTAGTATGTAGGCTAGTCAGGAGTAAATGGCCGGTGATAGCGGCGTTAATTGCAATGCCGGCGGTTTCCTCATCGCGAATTTCGCCGACCATAATAATGTCGGGGTCTTGCCGTAAAATACTTCTTAACCCATGAGCAAAAGTTAAATTAGTTTTTGGGTTAGCTTGAATTTGATTGACGCCATCAATGTCGTACTCGACAGGGTCTTCAATGGTGGATATATTAACTTCACGTCGGTTAAGTTTTTTTAAAATGGCGTATAAAGTTGTTGTTTTACCGGAACCAGTTGGCCCTGTTGTCATAATCATACCGTATGGCTTTTTGTACTCAGCATTAACTTTTTTTAAATCTTGAGAAGTCATGCCGAGACTTTGCAAGCTAAACTCACGGCTTTTGGACGACAACAAGCGCATTACAATCTTCTCACCTTCGACAATCGGCAGGATAGAAACACGCACATCAACCTTACCTTCATCAGTTTTAAAGCGTAATTTACCGTCTTGGGCGGAAAAATGTTCGTCCAGCCTGAGTTTAGCCATAACTTTGATCCGGGTTAAAACAAGTTCATGAATGCGAGCGGGAAATTTTAAAATATCATGCAAAATTCCATCAATGCGAAATCTCACCGCGCTATATTTTTCTGTTGGTTCAATGTGAACATCAGAAGCTTTGCTGTCATGGGCGTAATTTAAAATAGAATCGACAATTTTAATTATTGGTAAATCCTCAGCTTCAGCGCCACCCTTGGCTTCATTCACGTTTTCCAAAATAATGTCTTTAAATTCTTTTTCAATGCCTTTATGATATCGCACGATAGCGCTGCGGATACTTTTGGGCGTGGCATAGTGAACTGATACCGGAAAACCGGTCTTTTTTTCCACTAATTTAATCATCTCTAAATTGGCAGGTTCGGCCGTAGCAATTTTAATCGCTTCCGGTGTTTTAGCATAAGCAATCACCTGTTGTTCTTTGGCTACTAGCTCAGGTATTTCTTGCATCACCGACTCGTCTATGTCAACACGACTTAAATCAACAAATTCAACGCCTAAATCCTCCGCAATCACCTGGCCTAACTGCTCATCTTTAATCAAATCGCTTTCGACCAAAACTTCACTTAACGAACTATTTTCCGACTCAGACTCTTGATAAGCCTGTTTTAAATCCTTAGCATCAATAAGATCAAGTTTTTCAATTAAAATTTTTAACCTATCGTTGGAGATTTTCATTTTCTGCTTTTAGTCAATAAGCGTTTAACTTTTAACACCACATCATCCAAGCTGGTTTCGCTTTTAACAATATAATCTTTAGCACCTAATTGTTTGCCTTGAGTGATATCTTCGGTTTGGCCCAAATTAGAAATTATAACAATCGGGACTTTGCTGGTCTCTTTTTCGCTTTTGATTGATTCCAATAAGTCGAATCCGTTGAGGTCTGGCAAGATTATATCCAATAAAACTAAATCTGGTTTTTCAGCAACCTTAAGCAACCCTTCCCTCCCGTTTGAAGCATAAACAACTTCATATCCGTTAGACTCAAGCAGATTGCCAAGCATCTTGGCAAGAAATTTATCGTCTTCTATAATTAAAATTTTCTTTTGGTTTTTTGACATTCAATTTGAAATACAAAGCAATGCAATATCCTACATTTAGATATTATTATACCATAAAATTACTCTTTTGGTGAAAATAAAACTGTTTCAATAATCGAGGCTTTAAGTTCACTTAAACAAATTTGTTTGCCGGCAAATATGAAAGCTAAATTAAAGATTTTTCACCTTTCTTGGCTTTGGATCCAATAAGGGGCAAACTTATATAGAAAGTGGTGCCTTTTTTTTCTTTTGACTCAAACCAAATTTTCCCGCCCGAAGCTTCAATTATCTGTTTAACAAAATATAGCCCTAAACCGCTACCTTCAACATCACGGTTAATTGCGTTATGGGCGCGGAAAAACTTCTTAAAAATATTTTCCTGGTCGCTAACCGGAATCCCTAATCCATCATCTTTAACCTTAACTACCACATCAGGATCTTGCCGATTAATTTCAACCTTTACGCTCCCGGCGTTTTTAGAATATTTAATAGCATTGTTAATAACATTGCTAAAAGCATGCCTCATCATTTTGGGGTCAACTTTAAGTTTAGGAATTTTAGAATTAACCCTAACTAAGGCACAATCAACATTGCGCGCCTTGCAAAAAGGAGCTTCTTCAACAATAATTTCATTTATCATTTTGACTAAATCGGTTGGCTTGGGGGAAATTCCCACCCTACCAGATTCAATTCTAGAAACATTCAATAAGTCATTAACGAGCCTAATCATGTGCTCATCAGCATCAAGCATCTCCTCCAAATATTCTTTTTGATCTTTGCTTACTTTTCCGGCCTCCCCTCTTAGCATTAACTGCAATAACCATTTGATACTGGAAAGCGGGGTGCGCAATTCATGCGACACGATTGAAATAAATTCTGATTTCTGCCGGTCAATCGCCTCTTCACGAGTAATGTCACGAAAAACAATTAATGCCCCAAAAATATTATTGCCAAATTTTAGCGGCGTGGCGGTTAAACGCACTACTATCTGATTCTTAGAAGTATCATGCAAAATAGCTTTAACATATCTAGTTTCCTTATGATTTTTAATCGTTCGAGTTATAAAATCATCTTTCTTTTTAAGCGGTGATTGATCCAAGCCTAGAGGTTTGAAAAATTCATTGAAAACTTTTCCATAATAACCAGCATGAATATCCAATAATCGCTTGGCTTCTTTATTAGCCTTAACCAATTTGCCGTCTTTATCAACCACCACTACCCCGTCAGCGATATTGGACAACATTATTTCTGATTTAGTCTTTTCTTCTTCAGCTTTATTTTTGGCCCGGTTTAACTCCTTGGCAAACTGACGCAAGGTCTGTTCATTTTCTTTGCGTTCAGTTATATCGCGAAAAATTACTTGGATCGCAAAAACTTTTCCGTCCTCTTTCAGGGGTGTCGAATTTGCTTCCATGACTAGTTGTTTCCCACTTTTAGTAATGATAGTGTATTCATTGGGTGTGCGTTTTTGACCGATAGCTAAAAGGGCAAATTCTTTTATGGCCTTAGCTAAATCTTTAGGCGGTAGCAATTTAATTTTAGTAAAATGTTTTCCTTCAATTTCTCCCTCCGTATATCCCGATAAAGTTTGCGCGGCGCTGTTAAAAGTCAAAATTTTTCCCGTTTTATCTAAAATCACAACTGGATCAGGCGCTGATTCAACAAGTTCAATATAGCGACGCTGCGTTTGTTTATAATTTCTTGTCATCCTTTCAGCTAACGATAAAGCTCGATAATTTGTTGAGCTTTGGGATAATAAAACTAATAAAATTAGCAGACCAAAAGAGACCCCGCCAACCAATACGTATTGAGGTAACCGTTCTTGCGGGAAGGCCAAGCTAAATGCCGGCAAGGTGGAGAAATCAAATGTCCAGACTCTGTCTGCTACCCTAACTTCAGATCTTTTATTTAAATAATAATTTGCGGAAAAAGGCGATTGCACCAATTCACTTCCATACAAAAGATTGGACACCGATAACACACGAGAATCATAAATACGATAATCAATGCCACTGTCAACGTTCAAATTATTAAATACAGTGTTAAACAACTGTTCGGGCCTAATAATCAACCCAACGAAACTCGCTGAACTTAAGCCTGTATCGCCGAAAGGTAAAATTAACCAAACCGTTTTTCCAATCCGTTCAGTCGTTTGGGCAATCGGCCGGGTAGCAATGACACCGCCAGACTCATGGGCTTGGTTAATCGCCGCAGCCACCTCCGGCCAGCTGCCTAAAGTTCGGCCCAATAAAAAATTATCGTCATCAATAGTTTTTAGATAGGTAACTTGCGTAGAAGCCAATACGCCCTCATCAGATTCAAAGTAACCAATGCCATAAACGCCAGGATAACGAGTCGCCAAATCAAAATCAGATAAAAAACTTTGCCAATCAACATTAGTAACATCTTGGTTAACTTTAAACAACCCCTGGAGAGCAAAAAGCAAGTCTAAATAATTTTCAATTTTAATATTTAATGCGGCGGTCAGCTTTTCACTCTCAGCATTGAACTTAGTATCATATTGTCGATTGATTATTAGTTGAGTATTTTGCCACAAAAAATAAATAATTAGCGATGAGGCTACAACCCAAACCGCGCTCAACAAAAAATAATACCAGACACGTCCTGATTTCTGGCGGTTGATACTTTGGACCGTGACTGGTTTAGGGTTGGTTTTTTTTGATGTTTTTTTTGCCTCCATTTTAAAAAATTTACCGAATTGTTTTATTTATTATACCAAAAAAAGACCGATTAGTCTTGATTTGCAACTTTTACCAATTATTGCTTGAAAAAGTCTCTGGCAATTTGAACATCTCTCTCAATCGCCTGCTTGAGCTCATCAGGGTTATCAAATTTTTTTGAGTCTCTAATTTTCTTTAAAATTTTAACCGAGATTTTTTGGCCGTATAATATTTTCTGATAATCAAACAAATAAGTTTCGCATAACCACTCATTTTGATTAAAAGTCGGGGCTGGGCCAACGTGACTCACTCCCGGATATTTATCTTGCCTAATGGTAGTTTCAGACACAAAAACACCGGGCTTATATTGGCCTGGCTTAATTTTTAAATTCGCAGTTTTAAAGCCAAGGCGTTCACCTTGCTGCCGGCCCTTAATTACTACACCGTCAATGGTTATTGGCATGTTTATTTATTCTGGCTGAATTTTCTCAATGCTTCAATTTGTTCGGCGACCGGGTGGACCTCAGGACGTTGTTTTTTTAGTAAAGCAATCGCTTCATCTACGCCCATACCAGCCATAATCAAATAAGCCGCCGCCATTGTCGGGGCGCGCCCATGGCCATTTTTACAGTGAATGTAGACTGGCTTTTTTTGATCAATCATCTCCTTAATAAAATTAGCGCCAGCTTTTAATTGATCAAACGTAGGCGCCGTATTGTCTTTGGTCGGCAGCCATAAGAAGAATTTTAAGCCAAAGGGGGCATCCACGCGTTCGTCTTCAATACTCACGTCAGCCGCAATCCCTTCTTTTTGAATAAGCATTTTATCAAAATCCATTTGGCAGCAGAAGTTTGAGCCGACATACAAATAATCGGCAATCTTATTGTAATTCATCATGACGTGTTTTTTTCCAAACATAAATTTAAATTAATTGTTATCTCGAGCGAAACTCCGTGTGGCCAAGAGGTTTCATGCTAGAAATGTGATAGGTTTGAGATTTCTCCGCTTCGCCGAGCCTAACTCGGCGTCGGCCGAAACGACTAAATTGGGGTTAATGGCTTTTTGTCGTGTAAAACATTAATTATATTTTGGGCGGCAATTTCTGCCATCTTAGAACGTGTTTCAATCGTGCCTGAAGCAATGTGCGGGGTTAAAACGACGTTTCGTAATGTATTCAAGCCTTGAGATAGACGTGGCTCGCATTCAAAAACGTCCAACGCCGCGCCGGCAATTGTGCCTTGTTGTAAAACTTTCACCAAAGCGTGCTCGTCCACCACTTGGCCGCGTGAGGTATTAATAAGGTAAGCTGTTGACTTCATTTGTTTAAGCTGACCTAAACCAATCAAGTGTGTCGTTTGTGGGGTTAGCGGCACATGCAAACTAATCACATCAGAGTTTTTCAATAATGCGTTTAAACTTACAAATTTACCGCGCGTAGCTTTTTCAAACTTCGGGTTTCTTTTGTGGCTGGAATAAATTATTTTCATGCCTAAACCTTGAGCTCTCGTCGCAACCGCCAAACCAATCCGGCCGGCACCGACAATGCCCAAAGTTTTACCTTTCAACTCAGCCCCTAAAAAAAGCAGTGGCGCCCAACCCTTAAATTTACCTGCCCGGGTAAATTTATCAGCCTCGACTATTCGTTTAGTGGCAGATAAAACTAATGCCATGGTCAATTCAGCTACCGCATCGGTTAAAACTCCTGGCGTATTGGTGACTATTATTTTATTTTTTTTAGCATAATTAATGTCAATGTTGTCAAATCCAACGGCGTAATTAGCCACAATTTTTAAGTTATCACCAGCCGCTTTCATTACCGAAGCGTCAATTTTATCCGTTAATAAAGATAAAATGGAGGAACAATTTTTAACTTTGCGGACAAGTTCGATTGAAGTTAAAACACGATCGTATGGGCTTATTTTAACTTCAAAATTTTTTTGTTTTTTTAGCAAATTCAACCCAACTTCAGGAATTTTTCGTGTTACAAATATTTTGTGTTTTTTCATAATTTTACAATAATAATGTCATCCCGAGCGAAGTCTAAAGATCCCTGCACGTCCGTCAGGCGGGTCACTCTTTCCAATCGTCTGACAAATCTTTAAAATTAGGGCTCATATTCTAGGTGTGAGATTTCTCCAGGCGCTCACTATGTTCGCTTAGTCGAAATGACAAAAAGGTTAGCGCTTTAACACTCTTTTAACTGCCTTTATAATACCGTCCTTATCTAGGCCGAACTTAGCTAATAGCTGTTCAGGTTTGCCTGACTCACCAAACCGGTCAGGCATAGCCACAAATTCTTGCGGTGCGGGGTAATGCCTAGTTAAAACTTCAGCTACCGCTCCGCCTAATCCGCCATTTAATTGATGCTCTTCAACTGTTACCACCCGGCCGGTTTTTTTAGTTGACTTAATTATTGTTTTATAATCAATTGGTTTAATTGTATGGCAATTAATCACTTCAACCGAAACTTCTTTTTTGATTTCATTAGCTGCTAATAATGATTGGTAAACCAACGGGCCACTTGCGACTACCGTGACGTCCGTGCCTTGGGTTAAAACTTCTGCTCGGCCAATTTTAAAAGGTGACTTTTGGGTAGTAAAAATAGCACTAGCCGACCTGGCCAGCCGAATGTAAACCGGCCCTTTAATTTTAGCCGCTTCAATAGTTGCCTTTTTAGCTTCTTCATAGTCGGCCGGGGCTAAAACTGTTAAGTTAGGCAACACGCGAGTGATAGCAATGTCTTCTAAGGCCTGGTGGGTGGCGCCGTCTGGGCCAACCGACACTCCGGCGTGAGCGCCGACAATTTTAACATTTAAATTTTGGTAACAAATTGACACTCGGACCTGATCCCAATTACGGCCGGGAGAAAAGGTCGCATAAGAAGCAATAAACGGAATTTTTCCAACCATAGCCATGCCGGCGCCTAGACCGGCTAAATTTTGCTCGGCCACACCCACTTCCACAAAGCGACTTGGAAATTCGACTTCAAAAAAATTTGTCTTGGTTGAATCAGTTAAATCACAACACAGTGCCACCACATTCTTATCAGCTTTTCCGGCCGCCACCAAACCATGTCCATAACCGGAGCGGGTAGCTTCCATTTTTATATTCGGCCTAAAAAGCTGGGGTGATAATTTCTGTTTTTTTACAAGCGCTAATTTACTCATAATCATGACATTCAATTTTACCGCCCAAGGTCCGTAAATGTTTTAGGGCGTGTTTAGCTTCTGCTAGCTTGGGCGGCTTACCGTGCCATTCGGGCCGATCTTCCATAAAATGAACACCCTTACCAGGAATTGTATTGGCAATAATCATCGTGGGCTTTTCTTGCATAGCATCAGCTTGCTCACAGGCATTAATAATTTCACTGACGCTATGCCCGTTAATAGAAAGCACGTGCCAATTAAAAGCTTCATATTTTTCTTCAAATGGTTCTAAGGGCATGACGTCTTCGGTATGGCCATCAATTTGGATGTTATTACGATCCACGATTATGGTTAAATTAGACAGCCGATTTTTACCAGCAAACCACAACGCTTCCCACACTTGCCCTTCCTGCTGTTCGCCATCACCCATGACGCAAAAGACCTTCCAAGATTTGTTATCCATTCTGCCGGCCAAGGCCATACCGGCGGCAATGGAAATGCCTTGCCCCAACGGCCCAGCGGCATTTTCAATGCCTGGTGCGCTACGATAATGCGGATGACCTTGCAGTCGGCTACCTAATTGGCGTAAAGTTTGAAGTTCTGATTTTGGAAAATATCCGGCTTCAGCTAAAGTTGCGTACCAAACCGGACAAATGTGCCCAGCCGATAAAATTACGCGGTCACGGTTTGGATGCCAAGGTTTTTTAGGGTCGTGGTTTAAAACATTAAAGTACAAGGCGGCAAAAACTTCAGCCATCCCAAGCGGTCCGGCCGAATGCCCCGAACCCGCTTTAACTAATGAACTAATAATATTTTTACGGATATTATTGGCCTTAGAATTGATTTGTTTAACGCTCAAATTTTTTTGGGCCATAGATTATCAGCGTTTATTCCGGTTGTGGTTTTTACGATTCATAGCTAGCTTCTCCTCCCGCTTTTCCCGCTTAATCGCTTTTACCACTTTTCTGACTAAACGTTCAGGGTCAGTATCAAAAATAACTTTACCAAAGCCACGCTTAGCCACATTTAAAATATGTTCAATTTCAGTCGTAATACCGCCGCTGCCCAACAAAACGCCTTGAACCTTATTATCTTCAAAAGCGACAGTAAATTCATTCAGGGTGCCAATTCGCCCGCAAACGGTAATCACTGCGTCACTTGCCCGAGTCAACAATAAATTACGCCCAGCGTAATTAAAACCGGTAAAGACCACCATATCCAAATATTCCATAGGCAAGCGGTATGAACGTAAATGCTCAGCTTCAGTTGCCGCAGGAGAAAAACCGATGCTAAATCCCCCGGCCTCCTTAGCCCCTTTAGCCGCGTGGGTCGGAATGCCCTTAGTCGCGCCGGTTACGATAATCGCGCCTTGCTCGGCAATCGCCTTGCCCACATCGTAAGCTTTATCTTTACCAAACCGGACGCACTCGCCCGCCGCCGCGCCGGAAACGCAAATTTTAAGTTTGGGACGAAAACTGGCTTGGATTTCTTTAATTGTAGTTGTTTTTCCGCTTGGTTTTCGCGACTTTTTTTTAAGTTTTGATTTCTTTGATGGCATTTTGTAATTTAGTTAATTGTGATTTAATTTCTCCTTGGTTTAAAAAACTCCCGCTAGATAAAATTCTCGCTCCGGCCGCCGCCACCTTTGGCGCGGTGGCATCGCTAATACCGCCGTCAGCGGCAATTTTATAAGGTCCGACACGTTTGGCGAGCTGTTTAATTTTCGTTAACGTACGAGGTTGAAATTTGGCGCCATTTTTACCTGGCTCCACTGTCATTACAAGTATAACATTAAAAGATAAAAGCCAGGGAGTAATTTTGCTCACCGGCGTTTCGGGATTAATGGCTAACCCAGTTTGCCATTTATTTTTCTTGGCTAAGCTTAGCAACTGGCGCATTTGAGATTCGTCTCGAATAGCTTCTATGTGCCATACCACCCGTTTAATTTTTTTAAACCCTGACAACTCGTTTAAGTAATCCGAAGGCCGAGTAACCATTAAATGAATTTCGTAATTTAACTTAGAATTAATTTTTTTTATTTTTGAAAAATTATGCCAACTTTTACTTTTTACTAAGGTGTTATCTAAAACATCGATTTGGGCAATTTTGAAATATGGTTCATACTTTTTTACTTTATTCAAAAATTCTGATTCGCCCTTAACTAAAATGGTAGGGATAATTTTAACCATTACCGAATACGGCTTAACTGCTTTACTCGCCGGTGGTGGCGCTTAGCCGAAGAGAATCGAGTATTCAAAAAAACTTCTGTAATTTGTTTGGCCATCGGCAAAGTTGTAAAACCTTGGCCGAGGCATAAAATATTAGCGTTGTTGTGCGACCGGGCTAAACGCGCAATTTCAGTGCTGTAGGCAAGGGCGGCCCGGGCACCACGAACTTTATTGCAAGCCATAGCTTCGCCTTGGCCGCTATGCCCAATCATCACGCCAAAACTGCTTTTATGCTTCACTACCCTTTCAGCTACGCGGGTAGAATATTTAGGATAATCATCAAGCTTTTGGTATGTTGTATTGCCAACGTCAATAACTTCGTAACCTTTGTTTTTCAAAAAGACTTTAAGTTTTTCCTTTAACTTAAAGCCAGCGTGATCAGAACCAATATATATCATAATTATAATGTTAACTTTGTTTGCCAGGCACCGTGCAAATGGCAATTAGATATTGCTTTTAGGCTTTTGGCGTCTTTGGCAACGTCAAACTCAGCTATGGCTTGGTCTTCTGGTTCAAATTCAACTTTATCATATGCTTCGTCGTCAACATAAAGTTCAATCCAGTCCAAGTAATGTACCGGCTGCATCGGGTTATCTATTTCTACCCTTACCCTGATTATCTCGCCCACAAAATCAACTTCAATTTTAGGTACGTGCTGTTGTTCGAAATGATTTAGGGCCTCAGGATTTTGGGGCTCATGAACCTCCATACCGTAAATTATTCTTGTTGTACCCACATTATACCATATTTTAACAATCAAAAAAACTGCCGGATAGCAGTTAAAATTTGTCATCTCGACCGCAGCGGAGAGATCTCAACATTTCCATAATCAGTACAGCTTACAGCAGTGTGAGATTCCTCGACTTCTCTCGGAGTGACATTTTATATTTCGCTCAATGGCTTTAACGTTTCAGCCTTTGGCGCTTTGCCTTGGCTTTTGCCAACGACGATATCATTAAGTTCATTAATTAGACCATCAATATAATCTTGGTCCATACCATGAGCTCGCATGCCGTCGCCAATAGCTTCAAACTCAGCGATGCCGCAACCAACGCAATGCAATCCGGCGGCAGTCATGGTCATGGCGAGCTTCCGAGCTTGTTTGGGAAAATACTCAAAAATTTCAGTTGGTGTCATTGACTCAACAATTTTTTGAGGCGCTTTAGGTTTGGTTGATTTAGCTTTCATATTGGGTAACAAGATTACTTGAGATATTTATTTTTGTCAATACTTATTCAGACAACTCTTCAAGCGTTATCCGCACTTCTCTCTCCTCGCCTTTTTGATACACTTTTAAAGTAATAGTGTCACTAACTTGCTTATCGCGAATAACTGAAGCCAAAGAACGCTCATCAAGCTTAACTCCGTCAATCTCTAATATTATGTCATTTTCTTCTAAGCCGGCTTTATTGGCTGGTGACCCTGGAATCACAGCCAATTCCTCGCTGGTTTCGCCGCGAACAATTAAGGCGCCGTAATCATAAGGCAAACCATTAGCTTCAGCCAAAGATTCCGTTATAGTCTGGTAACGCACGCCAATATATGGACGTACAATGCGTCCCGTTTCTATCACTGAATCAACAATGGATTTAACTTTATTTGACGGAATAGAAAATCCGATATTTTCAGCACCCCCGGCCACAGCGACATTTACGCCAATGACCTTGCCTGACAAATTCAGCAATGGGCCGCCTGAGTTGCCGGGATTAATGGCCGCGTCTGTTTGAATTACCTCTTCAATTTGTTCAAATTGGCCGAAGCCGGTACCGGCCACAATGTTTCTTGAAAGACCGGACACAATCCCAACGGACACTGAATTGCGATATTCAGACAAAGCATTGCCTATCGCAATTACGCTTTGGCCAAGTTGTATTTCGCTAGAATCGGCAAATTCCAAATACGGAAAATCATCGCCTTTAATTTTCATCACGGCTAAGTCAAAAAAAGGATCGCGCGCCAAAATTTCTGCTTCGTAGCTTTCGCCGTCGCTAGTAAAAACCGCATACTCTGCGTCTTGGGCAACAACCACATGTTTATTGGTAATAATTAAACCGTCAGCAGAAACTAAAAATCCTGAACCGCCGCCGATTTCACGTTTTTCCGTACCGTTTTGGCGTTGGCGTAATTGAGGAATTTGAAAGCCAAAAAAGTCATCGCCAAAGGGATTAACATTTTCATAATACTGCTCGTAGATGGGCACATCTTTTGAAATTATGACCGATACAACTGCCGGATTTGCCCGCTTGACCGCTTCAACCACGAACGTTTCCTGCGTCACTAAGCTCCCGTCATATTCATTGCCGTTTGGGCTTTGGGTAATCAAGGTTTTTATTTGATCGCCTTGTTTGTCTGATAACCATTGGACTATCTCTTCTTGGCTATTCCAGGCAATAAAACCGGCAATAACCAACACTAATAGCGCCCCGATTACGCCGTAAGTAAAGGCAATAACTTTGGGATCTTGAGACGACTTTTTATATTCCATATAAAATTTTAGTATATTTTATTATACTAACGAAAAAAATATTTTCAAGTGACGCGCTGACTTCGCTCGTCAATCCGGACTCCACGGCAGCCCGTATGACTTCATGATCGGGAGATCTCTATCTGATAGAGATTCTCGCCGGAGTTTATCCCGTACTGCCATACGGTATAGGAATGACTTAGAGACTGCGCGGGAATGGCATTAAGGCGGCAAGTTAGCAATCCACTGTAAGCAAATTTCGTAAAGTTCAGGTAAGGCAGGTCCCCTTAAACCGTGACTGCCGCCTATTATGACTTCCAATTTTTTCTTACCGGGCAGGGCCTTATATAAAATTTTGTGATGTTTGACGGGGGTAGTTTCGTCTTCATCGCCAACAATTAATATTACCGGCATGGTTAATTTTTTAGCCTGAGGCAATAGGTCGTAGCGCATACGGTCTACCATGTGTGACCAAGGCAACTTTATCATCGGCGTTCCTGGTTTTGATCGGCTTTCTCGCAACTGCCAGCCTTTAGCCTCCCACTCTTTAACCTCGCTAGCACTAGCTTCGGCAGATAATTTACCCGATACAACCGCAGACAATAATGCTAAAGCTTTTACTTTTTTAGGAAATTTTTGAGTAAAAATTCCTGAACAAATCGCGCCTAAACTATGGCCGGCTAAAATAAAAGGCTCTTGGTACCAATCTTGTTCGGTTGACCATTTTAAAACATCCTCCAAGTCCTCATAGTAATTTGTAGTTGTGGCTAGGGCAAAATCTCCATCGCTTTCTCCTAAAGTATTAGTTGTGTCAAAGCGCACCACCGTGCAATCAGCATCCCTAAAAGCTTTAGCCACGGTTTCAATTTGAGCCTGCTCTTTAAATGAACCAAGGCCGTGCATAACAAAAGCTAGACCCTTAGGTGAGCTGTGCTCCTCAATAATCACCGCCAAATTTTGATTTTTACGATTTTTAATAAAAACTTTTTGCATAAAGTCTTTGTCATTTCAACTATGCGGCCATGGAGGCACATGGAGAAATCTCAAACTGTTATTATAATAATATCAGAAATCCCTCGACTCTGCTGGATATGACATTGCAGTAACTTTCACCATCACCTGGCCGGGGCGGCAATGTAACAGGGAGGAATTAAAGATGATTATTTTATCAAATTATTCCAATCAGCGGCAAATTTGACTAGTCCTTTATCCGTTAAAGGGTGGGAGATATCAAAGGCTTTCCAATCTTGAGTTAAATCTAATTCTTGATATTCAATTTTTTTCAGGCCGCGAAGAGTATCGAGGTTGCCTAACTCTTTGGGGACTGGCATGCCGGCATCGCCCCATTCTTTCAAAACTTTAAACGGGACGGTGATAATATCAACGCCTGTATAAATTGCATAAAGCAAATGATCGATATTTCGGACACTCGCCATCAAAGTTTCCACGTGTCCATCACCTTGGGAAAACATTTTCATAATATCTTCAATTAAGCATACACCACACTCGCCTAAATCATCTAAGCGCCCGTCAAACGGTGAAACATAGACATCGCTCCTTTGCGCCCCGCGCGTCGCGGCATACACGGCTGCGGCTTGCTGTTGGGTAAAACACAAAGTCATATTTACTCGAATTTTATCTTCAGTCAGTCTTTGTGCCGCTTCAAGACCGCCTGCTGTAATTGGCAATTTAATGTGGGCATTGGGAATCCATTCATACATCGCCTGGGCCTGTTTTACCATCTTACGGGCGGGCGTCTTTTTTTCAGCATAGACTTCAATCGATACCGATCTATCAGGAATTAGTCCGGATATTTCTTGGACCACATGTTTATAAAAATCATACACTTCTTGTTCGCTGAATTTTTTATCACTGGCGTCAGGATTTTTTGCAATTAATGACGGATTGGTAGTTTGGCCGTCTAAAAAGCCCAGTCTGTCAATCGCTGCTTTGGTTTCAGTCGGATCGCCGCTGTCCAAATAAATTTTAGTTTTCAAATTTTTTGGTCTCATTTTTTCTTTCTCTCCTTTTTTACCGGCCTTTTTAATACTGGATGCCTACCAAATTCTCCGCGCAGGGCCGAAACAACTTGTCCAGTGTAAGTGGGATTTTTGCCGGATTGAACTCTAAAACGAAACGAATCCTCAATAACTTTAACCGGCACCCTTAACTCCTTAGCGGCTTTAATGGTCCATTCACCCTCACCAGTGTGAGACACGCGACCATCAACTTTTTCTAAGCTAACCCCGTATTTTCTATAAGCATCTATTAACCACCCGACCAATCTAGACTCAATTACGCTACCATGATTATACACATTAGAGGCTCGTTTTAAATCTAAATTAAACTTCGATTTTTTTAATACGTGGAACCCCTCGCCAATCGCCTGCATCATACCGTACTCGATCCCGTTATGTACCATTTTTACAAAATGGCCAGCGCCATACCCTTCAAAAAACTGATACCCTTGGGCAATGGCCATGTCTTGGAATAATTTTTCGTGTTTTAAAAAAATCTTTTTATCTCCCCCAACCATTAAGCAAGCGCCTCGGCGAGCCCCGCTTGGACCGCCCGATACACCGCAATCCAAAAAATTAATACCGCGCTGTTTAACTTTTCTGGCGCGCTTCAGGGTATTTTTATAAAATGAATTTCCGCCATCAATAATAGTGTCTCCTTTTGACAAAAGCCCAACCAACCCACCTTTGCCAAACAAAACATCGTCAACTGGCTTGCCGGCCGGTACCATCAACCAAATTAGACGCGGCTTTGGCATTTTTTCAATCAGTTCCGGGATAGATTTGGTCAAACGTAACCCTCGCTCCACGACATCCGGTATATCGTCAGGTGTTCGGTCGTAACCAACAATGTCCCAACCTTGGGCTAACAAGTTACGCGCTAAATTTGCACCCATTCGACCAAGGCCAATAATACCAATTCTCTTATCTCCATGAGGCTGGTGCGCGGCGAGCACTTTATCAGCTTGAGTCGAGATTGAATAACGATTAGGCTTATAACTTTCTAATGGTACCAAATCTTTTTTCCAGGCTTCCATAAAAGGATCAATCATGCGCCACATCGCTCTAATTTCATGAGTACTGACAAACAGTGTTTGGTCGCCATTGATACAGTCCAACAACAATTTGGCATATTCTTGTACATATTGAGTCTTATTTTCCTCCTTATACAAAAAATATTTAAGACGTCGCTTTTCTAGCTGGGGCTTAAAGCCTGGACGCTTTGACCAAAATTCAACCCTAATGCCGGTGTTGGGCTGAATACTAAAGATTACTCGGTTTTGAAAATGTTTGCCAGGCGGGCAAAGGCAAGGGGTTGGATGTTTAAATAATACCTCAATTTCTTTTCGCACCCTTCCCATGCGTTTACCGCTTTCAATCGTAATTGGAACCCCTCTCCAACGAGGATGTTCTAAAAATGTTTGCAGTTTAAAATAAGTAGACGCTTTAGAACCTCGCTTAACTCCCTTGATTCCTTTATAACCTGTATACTGTGCCCTAAAAGACATATCTTTAGCCTCCCGTTGCGTTGGCCTGTGGAGGGTTTGCAATATGCGAGAACGGGCTTTACGGATTTGGGTCGGGTCTTGGCTGGCTGGATTATTCATAGTTATCAACGCAATCATTTGCAACATATGATTTTGACCGACATCGCGCAAGGCCCCAACCTTGTCATAAAAAACACCGCGGTCCTCAACGCCTATACTTTCCCAAAGTTTCATGTCAATACTTTCAATGTATTTATTGTTCCAATTAGCTTCAAACAAATTATTACCAAATCTAAAGGTTAAAATATTTTGTAGCATCTCTTTGGCTAAGTAATGGTCAATACGATATATCTGTTCCTCCTTAAATAAGGATGCCAAAAGTTCATCTAATTTTCCGGCGCTTTTTAAATTCTCACCAAAAGGTTTTTCTACAATTACCCGGCTCCAACCAATTTCATCACTGCATAGATCCGTAAGTTTGGATCTTTTTAAATTTTTAACAATAGTTTCAACATGCTCTGGTGCCACAGCTAAATAAAATAATTTATTAGCGCAAACTTTCCATTCACCGTCAACCGCGCCCAAATGTTCGGCAAGGTTCACATAATCTTGGTGCCGTCCAAACGAACCCTGCTGAAAATGAAAAAGATCCAAAAATTTTTGGACTGGTTTTCTACTACGAGTAAACTTCTTTTTTTTGAGAATACCGTAAACGTGCGAACGAAACTTTTCATCGTTTAGATCTCGGCGAGAATAACCTTGGACCCTAAACATTTTTGGTAATTCGCCGGCTTGATGCAACAAAAAAAGCGCCGGGACTATTTTTTTAGCCATTAAATCTCCGGTCGCTCCAAAAACAACTAAAATAGTTGGCACGTTTGGCTTAATTTTAGCAACCATAGCTGAAGTATAACATATCTAAAATGTTTAGTCACAAAAAAGCCCGAATGGGCTTTGTCGAAATATAGACTAAAAATTATAACGCGTTGATAATTGAATCAACTACAAAAGTTGCAATGGCGAAAGCTGTTAGAACAATAACTAGCCCGATTACACCAGCCACCATAGCTTTACGGCCTTCTCCGCTTTGGTCTTGGTCACCGCCAGCCGTCATGATTCTAAAACCGCCATAAATAATCGCAAGTATTGCTAAAACTCCTAAAAAGGCAAAAAAGGCTTGAATAATACGCAAGATTGTTTCTCTTACATCACGCGTACCAAGACCAAGCGATGTGCCATAATTTAACCCCACATCAACCGCCAAAACTGGCAAGGCAACTAAAAAACTAGGCAAGCTCGCCAAAGTGTAAGATAATTTATTGCGCAATTTCATGCCAACAGTATACCCTGAAAGCTACTCATTGAAAAGACGGTTCTAACCAACTTCAACACCGTGCCAAAAAGCTACATAGCCTTTAATTTCCTTGGCCGCTTCAGATGGATTGGGGTAATACCAAGCGGCATTTTCGTTAACCGAGCCATTTACTTCCACACTATAATAACTCGCCTCCCCCTTCCACGGACAGGTCGTGTGATAGTCGCTTACTTTGAAATATTCTTTTTTAATCGAATCAGGAGGAAAGTAATGATTGCCCTCAACGACAATTGTTTTGTCACTCTCGGCAATCACTTTATTGTTCCAAATGGCTTTCATATGTAAAGTTTTACCAATTACTTTTTAGAGTATAATAAAAACCAAACAATTAAAAGTAAGCTGCGTCACAAACTCAAAAGCACCTTAAATGGCGCTTTATTGATGGCTAGCCACGTTAGGCAGGCAGGCTTATCAATTGGCAAACTTATTGAGAACTTTTCCTTAGAACTTGATTCATGGAAATGCTGGGCAACACTTTCATGACTAAATTATTCCACGCGACATGAAAGATTGAGCCCTCCCAAAATGCCATCTTGAATGGCAGATATTGAAAAAGATACGCGCCGATTCCGACCAACCCCCAGCCCATTGCCCTTTCAATTCTTGTTTGCTGACGACCCACCCAATTAAGCGTGTTGATCCCCAAAATAGCAAGAACGGTTAAGAAAATGAGTGGCGTGGCTCTGCCCAAACCATGTATTACTCCCAAAGTAATGCCGTCTCCTACATTGCCGACGGTTGCGATGTAAGTTAAAAGAACATAGAAAGCGGGATTGGGACAGCCTACACCAGCGTTGCCCAAGAAAAGACCCATAAAAAACGATTTTGAATAGTCACCGCCTTTTTGAATTGAGGTTGGCAGAACTTTCGCCATAAACGGCAGGCGCACGGTCATCAGGCGCAGTTCAGAGAGCCCGAAAACAAATGCCATTGCTCCGGCAATGCCGAACATGAAGCGGATGAGAGTATTCATGCCAATGTATTCTCCGAACCACGCGACAGCCGCGCCGTAGATACTCAAAGTAATTGCAAGTCCTAATCCGAAAAGCACCGCCATTGTAAGCCCCTTGAGCGGCGACTGCTTCATGGCCAAGGGCACAATAACAAATACCAAAGGCAAAGTGCAGGGAAGAAAAATCATAGAGATCCCAGCCGCGTAGGCGAAAATAAGGCCGGCCTGCGCTCCGGGCGTGGTAACAAGCCAAAAAATGCCGATGATGGTGATCGAGAGAAGAAGGAAAGAAAAAATGATTAAGCTGTTGCGGATTATTGATGTCATGGGTTTGCTTATATGCCCCCGCTTGCTCCGGGAACCTGTTCGGGGCCTTTATTTGTGTAACGCTTGATAAAATCTTTGATACGCTCAATCGGCAAGGTGTCATTTTCGATATCAAATATGTCAAGCCGGCCCCAGGCGGCGAGTGCTATGTCTGTTTCATTTGCTTCGCGTGGCGTGATGATGACTTTCGCAGCCCCGAATTGCTTCAATGCTTCTTTTGTTTCTCCTGCGATGCGCGGGTGATACGCGATCCATATATCGCCATGCTCAAGGTTGTGAATAATATTTTGGTCGGAAATCATTTCATCGCGAAAACCTGAACGGGCGGTTTGACCGTAGTGCGGCCCCGATGTCGGCGGGTTTGAAGTATATTCTGGTAATTGACTGCCGGTCGCGATATGACTTGCCTCCATTAAAGAAACAGAGCGGCTGAAATTTTCTCCTTTCGGTGCGCTGCTTTGCGCTAACAGATATAGGCCGTAACCCACAAGGGTAATAATTGCAAAAACAATGCCATAATTTCTGATTTTACGCATAAAGCGATTGCGTTGCTGTGAGCGCTGTTCTGCTTCTTTTTCTTGCCTTCGCATTTCTCGTTTTTCCTGCTTGGTGAATTGTTGTTCTTCGTTCATGGTTTTTAATGATGATGTTCGCTATCACCGCCGCACCCGTCGGAAAGATTCCAAACCTCGGTGAGCTGTTCTCCGGTGAAGCCGTGATTTTTAATAAGGTATTTACCAAGGCCGCCATAGACATACCATCTCCAGCATTTGCAGCAGCACGGTCCCTTCTCGCTTGAATTAAGCATCGCGTAATCGTATGCCTTCTGTTCGTCCGGCGTGAGTTCAAGGTCGTAATAAGACAGCAATTCTTTGGCAAGTCCCGCTTCTATGTCATACGGATCGTCGGGAATTTTATCAATGTTTTGGCCGGTAACAGATTTAAATTCTACTAACCCTTCAACCTGCTCGGCGTAGCGGTGAAGTGACATGGGACTGCAGCATGAACCCTGCAAGCGGTTTGTATCTGGCATTGCAGCGATAGATTCCCTGAATGTTCCAGAGCACGAAGAATTACCGTTTTGTTTTAGGATTTCAAATTTTGCCGCAAGTGCTTGATTGACGCCGGCTGTAAGGGGAAGCTCCGCGCCCTTTTTCTGCGAAGAAAGATAGAACGCCCCGCCGATAATCAGAGCCGCAACGGCTATTGAAATTGATATTTGTTTATTCATATATTTGATGATGGTTTACAGATAAGGGGGTCGGTTATTTTGCGGGAAATCAAATAGACGGATGCGCCCAAAAGAATGACGCTTAGAATCCCGAATTCACCGCCTTTGAGCGGTAGAAGCGCAAGGGCCCCCGATGCGCCGATGAATGAAAGCGTCGTG
>PEZZ01000008.1 GCA_002773845.1 Candidatus Buchananbacteria bacterium CG10_big_fil_rev_8_21_14_0_10_42_9 | reverse complement strand
ACCTCAAGGGCAATACGATGTGTTTTTTTACTCATATGACACAAGGTTACTTTTCTTCGACCTCTGTGTCTAGTTTATGGGGTCCAGGTCATAGTAGTGGAATTAGCGGGTGAGCGGAATCGAACCGCCGTCTTCAGCTTGGAAGGCTGACATAATAGCCACTATACCACACCCGCCTACATTTACTTCGTAAACTTCGGCTGGGCACGTCCGACGTGTCGGGCCGGCCCGCTAGCCCGAAGCAAAGTATGCGGAAACTATACTATCGTTTATTGAAGCCTAAGTCAACCGTCTTGTCATTGCGAGTATGTAAAACAGGTGCCCTCTCCCTGCGGGAGATGGATAGGGTGAGGTTAGGGATGCCAATACAAACAAAACGTTTGACTATGCTAAGTAATGCGCTACCTCACCCCGGCCCTCTCCGCCATCGGAGAGGGAGATTTTATGATACAATAAGTGGCATGGAATTAAGCCAAAAGCGAATCAACATAGTCATCGCGGTTATTTTATTTATGGCCGCATTTTTTGTTTTCTTCCAACTTGACCGGGGCGATGTGATAACCGATGAAGGTGCGATAGCTTTTAGAGGCCTTGGCTACATGGACTATTTAGCTACACCCTTTCAACGTACGCCATATGAGTCTTTATGTTCGCCATCGCCAAAAGGAGTGCCGCCTGGTTGCCTTAATCCGCCCGGCTGGCTTAAACTTTCTTTTCATGATCATCCCCCGCTCCTGTTTGGAATTGAAAGGATTTTATTTTCCCTTATTGGCGATTCACTTTTTGTTCTTCGCTTGCCTCATGCAATTTTTGGGCTGGCGTCAATTTTTATTTTGTATTTAATTGGCAGCTCTTTGCATTCACAAAAAATGGGCTTGCTGGCTGCCAGTATCGCCGCGCTTAATAGTTATATGATTTGGACCGCCCGTATTGGCTTACAAGAAGCGGCGGCTATTTTTTTCATTTTACTTAGCCTGTATCTTTTAATTAAAGCTTGCGCCAAGCCTAAGCTATTTTTAGCTTGGGGAATAGCTTTTGGTTTAGGTTTGTTAACTAAATTTACGGTACTAATTGTATTGCCAATATCACTGTTTTACATTTTATTTGCTGGCCGAAAATTGTATAAAGAAAAATTTTTGTACTTTGGTTTACTAATTGCTTTCATCTTTTTTTTACCAGTCATTATCTACAACTATAATTTGTATCAAATTTCCGGCCATTTTGATTTACAATTTTCAGCTATCTTTAACCAAGACACGCCGGAATGGCAAACACGGGGCCAAATAGTTGGAAGTTTAGCTGAACGCATAAATATCTTTTTTCCAAACTTATGGAAGCTTTACTCACCCATATTTTTTATGGCGTCAATCGGGGCATACCTTTACGTTGGCTGGCAATTAATCTACAAAAAAGTTTTTGAACAAAATAATCAAATTGAACTTTGGCCTTTTGTCGCAACCAATTTCATGATTTTATTTGTTATTTATATTGCGCCAACTGTTAGATTTCTAGCCATGCTAGTACCTTTCTTTATTTTGCTAATTGCGTACGGCGCTGTCCAGTTACTAAAAATTGAACGCGTTAGAAAAATCTCAATTGTCATTTTAATTGCTTTCATATTATATGAAGGCTATTTTATGCTTCAAACCAATCACGTTAACGAACCAATTGAATCGCCGTGGGTGTATTCAATTATCAAATACGAAAATTACCCGTATGGCTACAATGCCTTGGAAGTAGAGGTCAAAAAATTACTTGACAACGAAAAACCGGCGGTCACGCTGGAATTGCCAAAGCATTTAACGTTCATCAAGCAATTCCGAGACAAAGATGTCAGAAAAATCTCCGGCAATCCTGAAAGTGCCAAACTAATTGTGTATGATTCGCAAATTAACGCCGTCGCGGCAAATTGGATTTTTGAACGGCGGTATTACTACGACGGCTGGCCAATAATTCCTTCGCTTGACTACGTTACGCTTAAAGAAAAAAACCAGCTTGATACACTACGAAATCTCGGCATTACTGATTTTTACTACATCGCTTCAACCGAGGCGACTTATACAATAGACAACGGCAATCCACCGGCAACAGTGGCAGAATTTAATAATGAAGTAAAAAATTCCGGCATTGAACCGGAAACTATAATCTCTAACTTCAAAGGCGAAGCGGTTTTTGAGATCTATCATTTTACTGACCTTTTCTAAGGCATAAAAATCTTCGACTGCGCCACGTCAAACGTGGCTTCGCTCGGACAATAATACTTTATTCCCGGGTGCATATAAAGGGGTAAGCTTTGCCGCCCCAGACTTGATTTGGTGTCTAGGAATGTTGGATCCTGAATTAAATTCAGGACGACATTAAAAATCTGCCACCTCTTTAAATCCTTTCATTTGGTAAAAGGTAATCCCGGCATCGGTAAAATTTTCCTGCCTTTGGTTTTGCTGTGATTCGCGCATAAAATCCTTTAAATAGCCATCGTGTATTGGAATAATATTTTGCGGCTTTAATTTAACCGCCCAATCAACCGCTTGTTTAACCGTATTCCAAGGTGCAATTATTGGCAGCGCTAAAATTTCCAACTGTTTCACCGGAGGCGTGCTAGTAACATTATCCCCCGGGTGATACATCCGGCCATCAATTAATACACCGATATTATCTGGCACATCGCGCGGCAAATCTCCATGTTCGGCCTTAACTCCCTCAATTTCAAAACCGGCCGCATTAATTTTTTGTTTGGGTTTTAAAATTTCACTTTTAATTCCTTCTTTGGATAAAATCTCCTGCAAATCTGGCGGGCAAAAAATTTTCGCTTGTGGCGAAGTTTGTAAAATCTTTTGCAGTGACTCTAAATCAAAATGATCTCCATGCCGATGAGTAAAAATAATTACATCAACTTTTGGCATATCTTCTGGCCGTAAATGATTATCAATAAAAACATACAACCCCGGATCAATCAAAATATCTGAACCGTGATCTTCAATTAGCAAACACGAATGAAAATATTTGGTCACTTTCATAGCTATAATATAACACCAGCATTTTATATCGGCAATCATTGACAAAGTAAAAAAAATTGTTCTAAAGTGTTGCCACGGTGCACGCAGGGGAGGTTTCTATGCCACCGAGGCGCAAAAGGCGCCTTACCTTGAGGGAGAAAAAAGCAATCAACCGACACGCCAAGACCTGGCCGAAAGGCTGGGAAGAGGTAGTCGGTAGCGCATTCGACATTGTAATGGAGGGGATCATGCTGACGATGCTAGTTGTGACCGTCGGCATGATTGCGGCGGCCTTCGCTCCGCTGCTACACCGCCCGTTGCATTTCGTCGCCTCCCTCTGGTAATCGGAGCCGGGCTTTGCCAGCAGTATGCAGAGTCCGGCTTCCGCCTTTTTAAATCGTCACTTCTTTTTCATTGCAACGTTATACAAATAAAGTTATACTTACTCAAACTATCATTAATCAAAACCTATGGAGTTAAAAGACATATGGCAAAACCATAAAAGCAAAATTATTGTTGGGGCTATTATTATTTTAGCTCTTTATTTTGTATACAACTTTATAACCAATGCTGCCCTATATGGCATCCGCGGAGAATTTGCTAATAGCTACCCGGCCCAAGACGGATTTGATAGCGGATTAAATTATGGTGCCGCGCTTGGCCTTGGAGTACAAGAAGAATCAGCTGTTTCAAAAATTGCCCGGACGATTTTACCGCCCGAACCGCAAACACCAGCCAGCACCGACACAATTGATCCCAACGATAGAAAAATCGTCAAAAACGGAAGCTTATCTTTAGTCGTAAATAAAATTGATGAAGCGGTTATGGCAATTAGCGATTTTGCTAATAATGCGGGAGGTTTTGTTCAAAATGTAAGCGTTCGGGAAGTCAATGACAATGTTAAGTCAGGCACTATCACAGTCAAAGTCCCAGCTGACCAATTAGAAACTGTGTTTGACCAAGCTAAAAGCATAGCCGTTAAGGTTGCCCGCGAAGATATCAATACGCAAGACGTAACTGAACAATATATTGATTTAGACGCGCAGGTACGCAACCTTAAACGCGAAGAAGAAAGCTACCTAAAGATATTAGAACAAGCAAAAACAATAGAAGAAATTTTAAACGTTTCGCAAAGGCTAAGCTATGTTCGCGGTCAAATTGAAAGGATTGAAGGCCAGTTAAATTACCTATCTCGCCAAATTGAAATGTCAACACTCACAATTAGCTTAACCTCTGAAGCGGACGTACAAATTTTTGGAGTGGTTTGGAGTCCTCTTGCTGAAATCAAGCGAGCCATTAGAAACATGTTCAGCAGCCTAGTCTCTTACGCTAACGCTTTAATTGCTTTGGTTTTTGCCTTGCCTGTATTAATCTTGTGGCTTATTACCTGGGGCATTGGGCTATGGATAGTAGTAAAAATTTTCTTGGCCTTAAAAAAGAAATTTTATAAAAGTAAAACTTCCACTAAAGTTCCGCCACGAACTCCGCCAGCAATTTAACGGCTTAAGTTTAGGGCCGGGATAAATTCCCGGCTTTTACTTTCAATGATATACTAAATTAAACGCAGGTAGTGAAGTTCAAACAAAAAGGAGTCGCGTATGGGCCTATCGTTCTTCGATGAAGTGCTGACGCGTACTACCAAAAACTAGAGCACACCCCGGCTTCGCCGGAAAGTGGTCGCCAGGAGGCGGCCCGGAGGTGACATCTCGATCCAGGTGAAAGACACAGGCCGTATTCACGCGGCTTGAGAGAAACGCTTGGTGGCAACCTGAACTTCACATACGCCTGCGTTTCTCATTCTTGGCATTTAAAAACTCTTGACAATAGACACAAATTCAATTATTCTTGATAGTTCCGAATTGAAAGGAATACAAATGAGCCAGAGGAGACGGAAGGTTAACTTGAGCCAACATGTCGCGAGAAACGGATCCACGCGATTGGCGTGACCTAATTGTGAGCCCCTTCGCGGAGCGCATTTGCGAAGGTGTGGCACCAAAGAGGTTGCGGTTTGAGCGCACGTTGCTCACGGCGGCCCTTCTATAATTAAAATAGAAGAAAGCCGCTAGTTGAGTAGGGGTTCCTCCCGACTGCCCCAACGTTCGCAGCCGACCGCCTAAAACGCCTCTTCCCTCCTCTGGCCGATGTCTTATGTCTGGCGGGTGGGGCACCCCCAATGGCGCAAGCTGAAACTCCGAGTACAACACCCAATGGTCACGCTGTCCCCACCTTTAGGCGTGGGTACTACAAGGCTCCGACAGCGGATGGATGGTTGGGGAACCAAATGTATGGCCATCTCCCCCCGAACCCAGCAGATGGTTCCCTAACCTCCTCCGCACATTTTGGGGTCATCTCCCCCATGCCCGGGATGAGCTTGGAGAAGTTGGCTTCCAACCCGTCTCCGCTTCTCCGGCTCTCCCGGGCCACGAATTACTCCCGGACTGCCGGGAAAAACGGTGACGCCCACGTGCCTCAGGCGTGGGGTTTCAGCACTAGTGCACTGCCCAACAGGGCGGGGACTTTGCGCAAGTCTGGACCCCACGCCACATCTTTTGGTAATCTCCCTCCCAACTGCACGTCCAAGCATTTGGCGGGGATGAACTAGTAGACCGTGACCTTACACGCACGGATCGAACCTTTGTCCCCGCCTCATTTTATTATAAACGCGAAACCGCCCGTCTGGCCGAAGCCGTCAGGGCGGTTTAAAATTGGCGGGATACCACATTACGCTGGGGAACGCTGTGTGCGAACCTCCTCGATTGTTACTTTATATTTCCAAAAGAGTCAATAAATATCTTGACAAAGCCATTTAAAATGCTATGATTAAAGTAGAAATAAAGCCGTCGCAAAAAATTGCGCCGTCGCATATAATAAAAGAGCATTAAAAAATTACTTTATTCACTTCCCTAACCTAATCGCCGTCGCGTTTAAGCGCCGTCGCAAAGTTTTGGGGAAAACTGTTACTAAAGGTCTTTTGCAAGACTCTTTGGACACTACGTTGCGCCGTGTGGTCTTCAAGGAGTCTTACAAAAGTTCTTTAAGACTGTGGTTAAGCCAACCCGCTAAACCGCAGTCTTTTTGCTTTAGAGAAATCACTTTTTTATTGTAATTTTGCTCACTTTCTTCTTGACAACGTTTTTAACCTAAGTTATGATTCCATGCTAAGCGGGGCTGCACAGGCCTTGCTGATGCAGAAGTTTGAAATGAAAATAAAAAGAAGCTTTAGCGACAGGGTAATCTTATGACCAAGCCCAGGCTCGCTACACTTCAAGGCTCATGAACGTACATGAAAGAGCCGCAGTTTCGACGGAGAGCTCAGACAGGTCAGAATTTTTTGACACAGCCCCGCTTTCCACACTTTATTATTGAAAATAAAGCCCCGTTTTGTGACGGGGTTTTTTGCGGCTTTAAATATCTTAATTAACTATGTAACTTTCTATTTTACCGCCGGCTGAAAGCCAATCCCTTAATCCGCCAATATTAATTACGCTTGAAAACCCGTTTGATTCTAAAATCTTTTTAGCGTCGTCTGCCCTTGCGCCCGAACGGCAGTAGGTATAAATCGTTTTGTCTTTAGAAATATCGGGCAATTCACCTGACTTTAAGCGCGCCACATCAAAGTGAAATGCGTTTATGGCTTTGCCCTCTTCAATTAATTCCTCAGGCGTTCTCACATCTAGTAACACCGCCTCTCCTTGCTCAATTTCGTGCGTAATTTTAATCGGATTAAGTGCGCCGTTTTCACCTAATTTATCAGCCGAACGCACAAAAAACAGGTAACCCAAAACGGCCACAACTATTATAGTTGTCCCTACGAATATGCTATTTCTCTTAGTTTTAGGCACATTTTTATTATAGTATTTTAATTAAAATTTAGCGAGGTAACAAAATTCATTGACCAAAAAATCTTTTTTATATATAATGACTATTCTAAAATAATTAATTATTTAATATTTCTATGAAGAAAACCAATTTGCGAGTTTCATTTGCCTTGCCGGTCATGGCCATAGTCTTAGCTGGCTGCACTGCCGCTACAAATGTTAACAAAAACACGAATGTGACTGACACAAATCAAACACCAATCCAAAACATTAATGCCAATACTGGTAAAGCCACGCCGACAAACGACACCAGCAACAACATAAATACAGGGAGCAGTGACCCCGCAACAGCTGGACCAGCCGACACTCAGGCAAAAGTGTTTGAGGTGAGTGGTAAAAACTTTGAATTTAGTGCCAAGGAAATTAAAGTGCAAAAAGGCGACACTGTAACAATTAATTTCCAAAGCGAAAGTGGTTTTCATGACTGGGTAGTTGATGAGTTTAATGCGCGCACCGAGCAGGTAAATACTGGCGGTAAAAGTTCAGTTACTTTTGTTGCCAACGAGGCTGGAACATTTGAGTATTATTGTAGTGTCGGCCAGCATCGCCAATTCGGTATGGTTGGAACACTCATTGTTGAATAGTTGATTAACTATAAATTATGAAAAAAACAACTTGCCAAAACCTTAAAGGGGCGTGCGACGCTGAAATTACAGGCACCACACCTGAAGAAATGGGTGAAAATTCAAAAAAGCATGCGATGGAATTAGTGCAAGCGGGCGACGCCGCACATAAAACAGCGATGGAAGAGATGATGAAGCTAAGCCAAGAAGAACAACACAAGTGGTACGAAGAGTTTAAAACCAATTTTGACTCACTCCCAGACGCATAAGGCAACAAAGTTAAAACACCCCGTTCAGGCGGGGTGTTTTTAATTGTTAAAAAGCTTGATGCTCAATTCTATCCATCTTAAAAAAAGCCTTAGTACCGTCAATCGCTCCGCTTTCATCAAACTCTTTACAGGTATAAATTATAACTGATATAAATTTAGCACTAGACCAAACATAAAGCGAAATGCCCGAATCAATTAACGGAATAAAAGCATCATAACCTTGATTTTCATCTTTTCCTTCCCCGCCAGGAGAAAAAATAATCGGCTTGCCGTAAACTCTTAAACCTAAATTTTTACAAATAAAAGTAAAGTAATCTTTAATCGTCTTTTCATTTACTTCAATTGTAAAATAGCCTTCTAATAACAGGCGTTGGCGAGTAATATCTGGCGCTAAATTTTCCATATATAAATTATAACATTTAAATTGACAAGCCAATTAATGAATTAATAAGAGGATGGTGTCGTAGCTCCTGCAAACCTTACCCTGGAAAGGGAAAAAGATGCACAGGAGAAATGGTATTACTCTGATCGAGTTGATGGTTGTCCTGGCCCTCATTACGGTCATCGTGGCAATCCTCATCGTGAAAGAACAAGAAGCCCGTGACGAGGCGTTCATTAAAAGCCTCGACACGTTCACGCCGAAATTCCCAGCCGGTGAAATTACCGACATGGGAGTCAATAGGGGCGACTACTGGATATGCGTCAAGAAAGGAGATGCGAAGTACAATATCCTACCGTCAGCCTGGGCCAAGCTGCGGGTGGGTACAAAGATAAATCCCGCCAAATACGAAATCTACCTGAAAGCGCGCGCTTATACACTGGAAGTCTACCCGACAAAAACGCCCGCCCCCGAAGATACCAACACTGGCCAAGCCGCCGAGGATGAGGAGACCTCCGCGGTCACCGAGGCCGACGAGGCTACCCAGTCCTAATGTCCCGCAAGGACCGCAAACATCCGCCCGTGAACTCTCCGGAGTTGCGGGCGGACTTCTTTTTATATGATTTTATAAAAAAACCTCGTTCGGACAGGCGTTCGGTACGTGGGGGAACTATTGTGAGAAATCAAAATGATGATTTTTTACTGCCTGCGGTAGGCATGGTATAATATAAAAAATGTTATGAGGAAATACTATCAATATGTAATACTTTCATTAATTTTGGCATGGATTTTTAAAATTCATAATGAAATTTACTCTGAGGCTTACCCTAAAATTTACCCAATAAATCTGTTGCCGCATTTTGGTTATGTTTCCTGGTTAGTAGTTTCTATTATTTTAATAAGGGCGATTAGAATTATTAAAAAATCGCGTTCCTATGCCAGTATTAAAGAATTTCATAAAAACAAAATCAAAAGAGACTGGATGGAATACAAATCAAACAAGGGAGAAGTTATTGAAATGTTTTTAGTGGGGGTTTTTTCTCTTAGTTTTTTAACTAATAACTTGAACCCACCAAGTAAAATATTTTTTGTACCATTAGTTATTGCGGTAGTAATGTTTCCTTTTAGGAAATACATAAGCTTAGGAATTGTAGGTGCATATATCATTATTGATTTACTTTTTTTGGGTATTGTGTGGTCCGGTGGTATCGGATGGTGAGGGCACAATCAGTTATACCACAGTTCTAATTCCTATTTAATATAACCAAAAACACCCAATGTTTATGGGCGTTTTTTAGGTGGGTGACCAACGGGAATCGAACCCGTATCCCCGGGACCACAACCCGGTGTTCTGACCGTTGAACTATGGTCACCATGAATTAGCGAATAGCTAATCGCAAATGGCAAATCGCTTTTTTAAATACTATCAGCCATGCGCCATTGGCCATTTGCCAATTTGTGCTCCCGCCCCGCCTTCGCTGCGCTTCGGACGGGCAGGTAGGAATCCTCTACTCTTGCTATCAGTAAATTCCTGGTGCGCCCAGCACGATTCGAACGTGCAACCTACAGCTTAGAAGGCTGTCGCTCTATCCGGTTGAGCTATGGGCGCAAGCTATCCGTTGACCCACCTGCGTCCTTTGCAAGTTCAGGACTGCGGACGGGCAAGACTACAGGGGACGAATTAGCAAATAGCAAATGGCAAATAGCAAATGATGTTTTAATAATTAACGATTGGCTACTTGCGATTAGCTATTTGCTAAATTGTGGGTATGAAGGGACTCGAACCCCTGGCCTCATCGATGTGAACGATGCGCTCTAACCAACTGAGCTACATACCCAAACGGCTTAGCATATCAAAGGAGCGCTCCCCGACTGAACGACTGAAGTCGTTCAGTCGGGCGGGTAACCAACTGAGCTATGTGTCCCCACTCATCATTAAA
>PEZZ01000007.1:17006-64612 GCA_002773845.1 Candidatus Buchananbacteria bacterium CG10_big_fil_rev_8_21_14_0_10_42_9 | reverse complement strand
CGCCGCCAACTAAAAATCCATCGACTAGCTCTAAGCTGCTATAATCTGACACGTTTTCAGCGTCAATGCTCCCGCCGTAAATAATTCTAAAATTTTGTTGCACTACATCTAGCGGAAAAATATCAATCAAAGTTTGGCGGATTAATTGGTGCATGTGTAGCGCCTCGCTTGGGGCGACCGGGCGGCCAGATCCAATCACCCAAACCGGCTCATAAGCGACTGTAATCTTATCATTCGGTTTGACTGCTATGCCTTCTAAGGCTTTAGTCACTTGGCCAATGACAACATAATCTTGTTGTTTTTCTTGTCGTTGTTCTAAGGTTTCACCGACACATACTACTGGGCTCATTTTATGATCCAAAACTGCTTTAACTTTTTGATGCACCATCTGGTCGGTTTCCCCCAAATATGTTCGCCGCTCAGAATGCCCTAAAACAACATAGCGGCAATTTACTTCTTGCAAGGTTTGAGGCGAAACTTCGCCCGTAAAAGCGCCGACGGCTTCCCAAAAAACGTCTTGGGCGCCTAACTGAATTTTACTTTTGACTAAAATTTCTGCCACATCAACCAAACTGACAAAACTTGGGCAGGCCACCACTTCAGCCGCCCGGTTATATTTTTTAAATGCCTTAACCAACCCCTTAGCTAGCCTTACGCTTTCACCAAGATTTAATTTCATTTTCCAATTACCAATGATTATTTTTTTACGTTCCATACCCCGTAGAAGAATTTCGAACGGGCTTTAAGCCCAACGCAGACTAATAATAATGTTAAATTTATTCATCCTGTTAAAATTAAGTGGTTATATTGACGCTCCGCGATACTTTCGAAATTTCTCTACGGGGCATATCAAAAAAATGAAAAAACGCCCAAACTAATTAATGTCACAATAAAAGCCGCCATTAGCACACCAGCACTGATAAATACGGCGGCAATTTTTCGTGGAATTTTAAACAGCCACGATGCTGTCGCGCCGGTCCAAGCGCCTGTTACCGGCAGCGGCACTCCGACAAACAGCATTAAGGCAAGCGGTCCCCAAACATCCAATTTATTATCCATTCGCTTAATCGCCCGGCTAAACCACCAATCAAACAGCTTTTTAAAAAACTTTGATTTTTGGCGCAGCCACTGTGACAGCGGACCAATATAGCGAATAATTAACAAGGCAATTAAAATATCACCGAGCACGGAAAACAAAACCGCTTCCCAAATCGGTAATTTATACACCCCCAAAGCCACCGGAATTGAAACTCTCAATTCAGCGATTGGCACCATGGAAATAATAAACACCGCAAGTTGCGGCGGCAAATTCGCTAGTGTTTCAATTAATGCGTCAACCATATAAGTCTCACTAGTATACTAAAAAATGCCTCTTTTTTCAATATGACAGTTATCTGTTATTTTTGTAATCAAAAGTAATCAAAAGTTTTGGGGGTCGGCGAACCCGACCGCTTGCTCGTCCTCCCCTCTTTAGAGGGGAGGATTGAGGTGGGGTGATTTACAAGATACTGCTACACCCCCTCTCACTCCCCCTTATAAAGGGGGAGATTTTTTATATACCCTCATAGCTGGTACGCTCAAACATGCGCCGCCCCAAACCCCGGGGTGCTGGTAATGTCAAATTATAGTTCAAGTCTATCACTTTTTGGCGCTATTTTTTTCTTAAACTACACAACTATCAACTAAAGCTTTGGAATGTTTTGGGTTAAAGCGAATCAAATATTCTAACAGTTTCCCATGCCCAAGTTTTGATACAATACCGTACTCCTTGGCGAATGTTAAAATATCATTTTCAGCCGCCGCTATGTCCGCTTCATTATCAACTAAAATTTCCACCTCAAATGTGCTGAAACCGAAATCCATCTCATCAAAATCTAAATTAAACTTCCCGCTGCGATAACTATCACGTTCAGTTTTGATTGTCGCAAATGGCAAAATATCCTTTTCTTTCAAAGTGTCAGCTAAATTTGTTCTTAAGGCTAACCCGAGCTCCCGCGCTATCTCGGCCTCATTTTCTATTTCTTTGTATTGATCGGTGCTTCTTTCATGAATGCTTTGCTTATTCAGAGGTGCCTTAAGTTGGAACTTCCCGTCACGAGTACGCAGCCATAAATCTTTCTTCGTTAAATCATAATCTACTGTATCGTAATAAGAATCGACAAAGCTAATCTTCTTTGTCGGCACCGCTTTTTTGATCAATTTCTCTTTCTCTCCCAAATTCAGCTCAAAATTTTTCTCAACTTCAATCATACAAACTTTAATCCCCTCCTTTATAAGGAGGGGTGCGGGGAGGTATTAATAGTACTCATGATCCTTTCTAAAACTCCATCAATATTATCCTTAACTTCCTCATTGCTAAAACGAATTATTCTTATTCCAAACTTTTGCAAATATTTTTCTCTAGCTTTGTCATACTCAATTGAAGCCTCGTTGTAGTGAGAATCTCCGTCAACCTCAACTGCTAGCTTGAGTTCTTGGCAATAAAAATCCACTACGTAATTACCTATGCTATACTGTCGTCTGAACTTATAGCCTTTTAATTGCTTATTTTTAATACGTAACCACAACTTTAACTCAGGGTAAGGCATTTCATTCCTTAACTTTTTCCTGATAAATCTAAGTCTTGCTGTATTGTAGATTTTAGTCATTTTACTACCCCCTCTCACTCCCCCTTATAAAGGGGGAGGCTATTATTTCAATCGTCGGACCACTTATATTCATGAAAGGTCCAATCAACCAACCCCTTAGCATCTTGCCAGCGAGACTCAATGGTTTCACTTCCAAGCAAGACTAAAATAATTTCGCCGGAAGAATCAACTTTGCTAACCGACATCGCCAAATTATAACCTGACTCATCAATAAACCCGGTTTTCGCGCCAGAGATTTTATACTCCCCTTCGTTCACAAAACTATTTAGCAGTAAGTTGGTCGCTTGGGCGGCACGAGAAATTTTACTGCCAACTGGAGTAAAAATATATTCTTCACGCTGATTGGTTTCAATGATTTCATCTACACTAAAAGCGTGATTTAACAACTTTGCGATGTCCGCGGCGGTGGAAACATTATTGGGATCAAGTCCTGACGGTTCTACAAACTTAGTGTCTTCAAGGCCTAACAATTGCGCTCGTTCGTTCATTTGGCTAACAAATTCTTCACTACTCAGACCAGTTGAACGAGCCAAGGCCGCGGCTGCCTCGTTGGACGAGGCAATTAAAGTTAGATTGAATAAATCTTTAATGGAAATGGTATCCCCCGGCACGATGTAAACTCTTCCGCCATTTAGTTGATCTTGGGAATTGATTAATACTGTTTCATCCCAACCCGGATTGTTATCTAAAAATACTAACGCCGTCATCAGTTTAGTCAGGCTGGCGACCGGACCGACTGTGTCAGGATTTTTTGACCACAATACTTTTTTAGTCTTTCTATCAATCACTAATGCCGACGTCGCTGAGGTCACAAGGCCCAAACTTTGGCTAACCTTTTTTTGCGGTCCAATAACTCCGTCATCTAAAAAATTTCCTGTTGTTACCAAACCGAAATGTGGCGATAATAAAAAACTCACCAAAAGTAAATTGGCAAAAAAATTAAGCAACATTGTTATTCAGAGCTTTGAGTATTTTGATCTATCAGTTTTTGCATTACTTCGTGACTGTGTAATTGTTCAAAATTCGGCAACTCGCGTGATTCGGCCAACCCCAAGAACTTTAAAAATTCATGAGTAATTTGATAATAAGTAGTCATCTTTTTTTTGTCTTCATTGGCTTCAATTAGCCCGCGCATCAGTAAATTACGTAAAATTAAACTGCAATTCACGCCGCGAATTTGCTCCAACTCATACTTGGTAATCGGCCCGCGGTAGGCAATGATAGTCAAGGCTTCAAGTGACGGCCGCGTCAGTTCGCCTGTGGTTTCATCTTTAATGTAATCTTTAACTAACTTGGCGTTGTCGCCGGCAGTCACTAAATGCACCGAATGGCCAATCTTTTGCAAAATCACACCACTATCTTTTTGGTTGTACTTTTGCGTCAATTGCTCAATTGCCTCTTTAATTTCAGCTGACTGCGCCCCGATTAAGCTAGCTAATTTTTTAACCGATAGCGGCTGGTGGCTTATGAAAAGCAAGCTTTCAATTTTAGAAACAGTGGACATTACAATTTATTAATAGTGATATTAGTAAACAAGCCATCCTGTTCAACTGTCACCGTGCGCTGTTTAATTAGCTCTAATACAGCTAAAAACGACACTATAATTTCAGTTTTATCTTTGGCCTCATTCAATATTTTAGAAAAATCCAGCGAGGCGCTAGATAATATTCTATTTCTAATGTCAGCAATTTTTTGTTGAATAGAAATTGTGCGCTTAATCGTTTCTTTTGGAATATCCGGTAAAATTGACCGCTCTACGTTGTTTAAAACTGCAAGCATGACTTGGTGCAATTTGCTTTTACTTAGGGAGGGCGGCGGATTAAAACCAATTTCTTCAGTCACTAACAATCTCTCCCGGCCATAGCCAAATTTTTTGCGCCTAATTATTTTTTCTATAGCTTTTGAAGCCTCTAGATACTCCTGATAAATTTTCAACTGCCGCTCTAAATCTTCAGCTTCTTCATCTTCCCACTTCAAATAAGGCAGTAAAGCTTTAGATTTTATCAGTAATAATTTTGAAGCCACGGCTAAAAAATCAGCCAATTCGCCCGGCTTTATGTGCTGACGGTCAACCGCTTCGTAAATTGTCTTAATGTATTGTTCGGTGACTTCAGCCAAGCTAACCTGCGTAATTTCCAGCTTTTGTTCTTCAATTAACTGTAATAATAGGTCCAACGGACCGCTAAATTGTTCAATTTTGACTTGGTGCATTTTTCAAAAAATTTATTCCCTTGACAGTTTGAGTATATTTTTAATAATACACAGTACGCTCTTCGGCAAGGAGGGTAACCGTGGCAAAAGAAAAAGAAGTAGACAACTTGAGGGAAGAGGGCCCTTCTGCCTGGGAGCAAAAACTCTCGGGCATGGGTATGGTGCGCGTTACGGAGGAGGCTGAATTGATCGAAGTGAGTGAAGTGCCTTTTTGTCCGTTATGCGGACTAAGGCACTCCGATTGGTACCAGTGGAGAAATCCACTGACCTGCACGCGGTGGGAATTCACATATTTCAGCTGCGTGCACTGCGGCTCTGATAGAGAGCCGCACAAAAAGCAGGCTCGCCAAATTCTGACGTGACCTCCCTGACCTACCCGCGCACTCGCGTTTGGGTAGGTTTCGCTTTAGCGCTTTTTTCTTTTTAAAGGAACCGCACCTCGGCGTTGCTTGAAACGGGCGGGCTTTCTTTTTGTTTTAGTTTTACTCGTTGCCTTTTTTGCAGTCATTTTCTTGACTGATGCTTTTGCTTTCTTGTACCCGGCGCTGGCGGCAAAACTTGCCACCGTCGCCTCTTCTGCTCCAATAAAATCCTTAACTTTCATCGCGACCGAATCGGTAAACGTACCGGCGTTAAAAATTGCTTCCTTGCTTTTGGCTAAGCTTTTATCAACTACCACTTGCAATTTCCGCATTCCCCCAAAAGCGTCAACCGGCGCTTTTTTTAACTTCAAAATTTTTACCACTACGCTCTCTTTTGGGATACTAATCTTTTTTGCGCCAATCGCCTTTTTTAATTTGGCCATATCTAGCCGCATGCTCGCTGGCAACACCACAATCACGTACGCTTTATCAGCTGAGACTAATAGCGACTTGGCAATTTGCGACAGTTCTTTTTTCAATGTTTTAGCGGTGTCATAAGCCGTGTATACGGTTTTATGCACAATCGGTTCGTATTTGACTGCCTTGGCGTCTAAGTATTTAACTAATTTTGTATTTGAGGCCATATCTTTGAGTTACTAATAAATTACTCAACTAAAGTTGGCAAGGGTTTAGTCCGTGGATATTGCGGCGCGTCTGGATCAACTGTCACTTCCAGCTGATAACATTCCTCTCCAGCTCCGTGATTTTGCCACGGCTCTGCGTAACCTGGTGCATATCGATATTCTGGACCTTCAGACGCTAAACTAAAAGTCGAGCATAATTCATACTTATTTTCATCGACTAATTTAAATGTGTAAGCTTGGCCAGTTTCTGGATCACGGTATTCGCCTGGCAAATCATCAAGCGATGATGGCAGTGAGTCGGTTGTGAAAAAATATGATTCAACTTCAAAACGAATTTGCGAAAGATCATTGACGCGCGCATCGTCAAATTTAAGCAACCGCGCAGTTTGGGGCGAACCAATAATAGTAAAGCCGGCCACAAATAACACCACGGCCAGCACACTATAAGCGGCTAATGAAACTTGGGCTTTCATATCCCGGCGGTCATAACTATCACGCCGTAACTCCCAAACATAGTAGGCGAAAATCGCCACGCCAATAACTATCATAACTAAAGTCTTTGCCACAAAATTGGCCGCGTAATTCCCGCCTAAAAATTCACTAACTAACCTGATCGTATTGATAATGATATTAACTGTGGCCAAAAACAACACGATATAAATTAACCAGCGGCGTAACGCGCTTTTAGAATTTAACTTTTGTTGCTTGTACAACTTGTGAATGTAACCAGTTACCACTAGGTAAATTGGCGAGGCCAGTAAAATTGAAGCCATATTAAAGCGAACAAGATCTCGATTAACGCGAATTTGGTAGTATCTATCAAATTCAAGGCTTGGCAAATACTTATTAATTAGCTGAAAAGTGATCGCTCCGACCGCAAAAGTTAACAAACCGAGCGTGAAAAATGACACAAAATGCAAAAAAGTATCAAGCACGGCCGTTGATTTTGGTTTGGTAGATATCTTGTCTTCCATATTATTTTTTCCTTAATTTTTTAAAAGGTAATTTTTGTTGTTGCCCAAATAATGATTTAGCTGCTTTTTTACCGGCTGAGGTTAGTCGTACTGATTCAATAAACCATTTTTGGGGTGTTCGGCGTCCGAAACCAACCATTAATTTTTTATCAATTAAGCGCTCTAAACTGCGCGTAATATCGTTGACTTTTGACTTGGTTGATTTTTGACCTTTATAAAACTGTAAAAAAACATCTCGTGTGACTTTGGTCTTGCCCGCGCATTGCTTTAAAATATATTTTTGCAATGCAGAAAGCTGCATATTACTCTTCTTTATCAATTCTAACGTGAACTTCCTTTAAACGCCAATCTGACAATGTGCTCGGGGCGCCCATGGTTAAATCACGGTTATCACTTGTTTTAGGAAACGGAATGACTTCACGAATATTTGGTTCGTTGGCTAATACCATTATTAACCGGTCCAATCCAAAAGCAATGCCGCCCAGGGGCGGTGCGCCATACTCCAACGCTTCAATAAGATGGCCAAACTGTGAGGTTATTTCCTCGTCCGTTAAACCAAGTAGTTGTAAAATCTGTTTTTGAAATTTAGCATCGTGAATACGAATACTGCCACCGGCAACTTCTTGTCCGTTTAAAACTAAATCATAGGCGTGGGCCTTTGCTACTAACGGGTCTTTTTGAATAACATTAATGTCTCTTTCTTGAGGCTTAGTAAAAGGATGATGTTTGGCGTTAAGATTTTTATCATCGTCAATTTCAAACATCGGGAAATCAGTTACCCAGCAAAAGGCCAGTTCATTTTCATCATCTTTGTTTTTACGCATATCCGGCCGGTCGCTTTTGTGCTTCGCCATCGCCTCACCATAGGTCAGGCGAGGAAATGGTTTTTTGCTGATCTTTTTATCCGGTGTAATTTTTTCCACCAATGCAATGACTAATTTTTCAATTAGATCCATCACGTCTTCTTGTTCAACAAAACTCATTTCTAAATCTAGTTGCGTGAATTCAGCCTGCCTATCGCCCCTTTGATCTTCGTCGCGAAAACAGCGCACAATTTGAAAATAGCGCTCAACCCCGGCTACCATCAGTAATTCTTTAAACTGTTGTGGCGATTGCGGTAAAACATAAAATTCGCCTGGAAAATTTCTTGAAGGCACAATAAATTCTCGCGCGCCCTCCGGTGTGCCTTTGGTTAAATACGGCGTTTCTATTTCTCTAAAATCCTGCTCGTCTAAATAACCGCGAATAAATTTGATTACCTTATGGCGCAGCGTAATATTTGCGGCCGGACGCGCGCGGCGCAAATCTAAATAGCGATAGCGCAACCGTGTTTCTTCACCAGCTTCCGATCCCCCTTCAATTTCAAATGGCGTCGTCTTTGAGGGGTTTAAAATTTCAAGCTCATGCGCCTCCATTTCCACCGTGCCGGTAGGAATATTTTTGTTAATTTGGCGCTCTCCCCGCTTTTTTATCAAGCCGATGACCTTAATGCAAAATTCCGGGCGCACCGTATCAGCCAGCCGCAACGCCTCGGCGTGGTCATCAGAAAAAACGACCTGCAAAATTCCGGTCCGATCCCGGATATCCAAAAAAATAATTTTACCCATATCGCGCCTGGCAGCTACCCAGCCAGCCACGGTCACGGTTTGATCTATTTTGTCTGTGGTATTCTCAGTTAAAATTCTCTCCATAAACAATTAAAACACTCTTGAAATAGCCGCGAGTGTACCTAAAATTATAACAAATTATTGGTTTTTTTGCAATAACGCATCAGCGGATGGCATCTTGGACCGGCAGCACGGTGTTGCAAAAGAAACATTCCAATTGAGTTGAGGATTCACGATCGTAAACATAAAAACGCGTCTTGGCTTCCGGTTCTACATTCGTGACACACCGGTCATTGGGGCAACACAACGCATCAATATTATAAATCATTGACGGCAACATCGGGCGATATTTTTTGAATCTGCCGTCTCGCATAACATTGATAGTAGCCGTTGGGCTCAAAACTGCAATCAAGCCCCAAATACCTTCCGGGATATGCTGGTTTTGCACCAGGTACAAATCCTTATTCCCACCCATGGCTTTATGCTCTGACTTTAAGCCGGTCGCATGCACCACCATGCCTTTGCCAGAATCAACTAAACCTAAGCCGGAAAAAGCCTGATGCAAAATAGATGCTGTACCTGACTGTAGATGGTCAATTACCATCCCGTCGTCAATCGGCTTGACCACTTGTCCTTTTTTCTTAATTAATTCTTTACGATGGTCGCTAATGCTTACTTCCTCAAGCAACTCTGCTTCCAGTTTTTCAACCTCGGGGAAACCGACAACCTTGTCGCGATGCCTATAACTTTCGGCTAACAGCCACATGCGCACCGGAATGCCGTGCCAAGCTTGAGTATGAGCGATGATGCGCGGATCATGGCGAACGTTAGGTGAAATTTGATCAACAATCGGCATAGCGTCCATAACAACCACATCTGATTTTAATTTTGACAAAAATTGTTGATTCACTTGATACATGGATTTGTAACGATTGTATTCTGCCATATCATCAAATCTTTCTTTTTGCAACCGAATTGCATATACGATATCGCAATCTTTCAAAATCTCAGGATTTTCACTTTGCTGTAAATCTTTAAATGAGTCCCCTACTCCTGGCAATTGTAAATTGGAATGCGCCACCAAACGCACCTTAATGCCATCAAATCTTGACAGGGCATCAAGCAGCGTATGAACTACGCGCGAATTTTTAATATCGCCGACCGCGCCAATTATCAAATTATCCAGCCGACCAAATTTTTGCTTGATAGTCAATAAATCTAAAAGTACTTGCGTTGGGTGATGGTGGGCGCCATCGCCAGCATTATGCACAGCCGCCTTAAAACCCCTCTCCGGCAGAACATAATGGGCCAACCACGCTGGTGCGCCCTCTACTGCTGTCCGCAACACTAAAATGTCTGCGCCTTGCTGTCCAACTAATATTCTAGCAGTGTCAGCCAAACTTTCACCTTTTCCGCCCGAAGACATAACTTTGTCATTTTGCCAAACCACCGGCGTAACCCCTAAGTTTCTCGCCGCTCGCCCATACGAACCGCAGGTGCGCGTGCTGGGTTCATCAAAAAGAAGCGTTACTTCGCTTTTGAATGTAACGCCTCTGGGAATTGTTTTCTTTTTGGCGGCTGGAATAAATTTCTCTGCGCCATTGATTATATACTCAATATCTTCACGGGAAAAATGGTCTAAGCCAAGAATGTGTTTTAAAATAGGTGCTTTAGCCATTGATTTTCTTATATCTGCTACAGTATAGCGCCCCTGTCATATTAGGTCAACCCCATTATAAGTAAAGCGCTTTTCCGCGATAACTTGATAATTTATTTTTAATTACCAGAAACGCAACTTGGATGACTTTCACATTAGTTTCTAAGCGGGGTTAAGTCCCGAACCGTGATCAAGGTTTTAAGCGGTTGGTCTAGCTTATCTTGTAAAATTTTCAAACTTTGCTGGCCCAACTCATTAATTGCCCGATCAGTCCAATTGTTCACCTCAATTTCGGATATATTTTGGCGCAAAACTTTTTGCCATTGGGGGTGCTTGAACTTAAAACCATATCCTGATATATCTAATAATTTAAAAATAAAAGCCGAGCGAATTAATCTTAATTTATCTAACGGCAATCGGTCTAAGGCCTCAAAGGCGTCGGCTAGCAATTGAAAAAGCTTAGGTTCTGGAGAATGTTCATGGGTTAACTTGTCTACGCACTCCAGCCAAAAATAACCGACCATTTGGCGCGGCAAAGCGCTAGTCATATTATTAAAAAATTTTGTCTGGCCAATGTTAATGATTCTTTGCCACTGCTTTCCTTGAACTAACTCAATATCAATCAAGGCAAATGGTTGTAAATGTGATCCTAGCTTACTGGTTGATTTTTTGGCGCCCTGGCAAATTGCACTTACCTTCCCTAAATGATAAGTAAATAAAGTCACCAGCCGATCATGTTCTTGCCAATCAACTTGGCGTAAAACTATAGCCGTAGAATTATTGTATGACATGTTTAACCCGTTTGATCAATGTAATTTTGCAGCAAAGTCATAGCTGCCACCGCATCATCTTGCCCCTTATCTTTTTGGCCAGCCGATTGCATTAGTCTTTTTGCCGCTTGAGTGGTTAAGCGCTCGTCGATTGTCTCTACCGGCACAGGCAAAGCCTTGGACAATGCATCCACAAATTTTTTATATTCCAGTGAAACAGCTCGCTTTTTATCACCTGACATTGATATTGGTAAGCCGACAACAACCTTGCCAATTCTTTCTGTTTCGCACAAATGCGAAATCGCATCAACTACGCTTTCTACGCTTCCATTTTCTATAATTTGCAACGGCAAAGCTATGGCATCAGTCGCTTTGGCTATACCAACTTTTTTTAAACCATAGTCTACACCTAATAAATTCATACCTCTTTTACAGTCATCCAAAGCGATGCATAGCGGAGTATAAGGATCTCCGCTGCCATTTTTCCGCTGGTTGAAATTTCTCGGCAAGCTCGAAATGACATAGTTATTTGGTTAAAAGTTCATAACCGCTATCAGTCACTACCACCGTATCTTCAAAATGAGCTGACAAACTGCCATCTTGAGTTACCACTGTCCAACCATCTTTCAATGTTTTAACGGCATAATTTCCGAGGGTCGACATCGGTTCAATGGCTAACACCATGCCCGCTTGAAGTTTAATTTTGGGCTGGTTGCTACCAACATAATTTGGTATCACCGGCTCTTCATGCACGGCATAACCTACCCCGTGCCCTACTAATTCTCGCACTACACCGAAACCATTAGTTTCCAAATGATTTTGAATGGCTTGGGATATATCGCTAACAAAATTACCGGATTTGACTTGAGACAAACCTTTAGCTAATGATTCGCGAGTAACTTTAATTAACTGCCGAGCTGATTGCCCAACTTTGCCAACAGCCACGGTGCGTGCCATGTCAGTAAAACGATCTTTATAGTTAACACCTAAGTCAAGTCCAACAATATCACCTTCTTTTAAAACCCGGTTCGGTAATGATGAGCCGTGGACAATTTCTTCATTGATTGAAACGCATAAAGCTGACGGAAAGGGTGGGTCTTGAGGATGAATTTTATACCCTTTAAAAGCTGGTTTACCGCCAGCTTTGGTAATCACAGCTACAACAATATTTTCTAATTCCTCGGTGTTAATGCCAGACCTTACCGCCTCAACGGCCGCCGTCATAGCTTGAGCTAAAATCTTGCCGCTTTGGCGCAAAGTTTCAATATCGCTTGCGCTTTTAATCAAGCCTGCCATATTACGCAAGTTGAGAATCTATCGTTTGATAAACATCTTCAATAGGTTGGCTGCCATTAATCTCAATTAAAGTACCGCCTGATCTATATTTTTCTAACAACGGTTCGGTTTCTTCATGATAAATCGCTAAGCGTTTTTGAATCGCCAACGGTTTATCGTCATCCCGGACGAATAATTGATTGCCACACTTATCACAAATACCTTTGGTTTTGGGCGGGTTGTACTTAACATGATAACTCAACCCACACTTGCAGGCTAATCTGCCCTCTAGCCTTGTAATTGCCTCAGTGTCAGAAATTTGAATTACGACAGCTTTATCAATTTCAGTAATTGAATGTAAAAAATCTTGCTGGATTTTATTTCTCGGGTATCCATCCAGCACAAAACCAACCGCGCAATCCGGCTGCTGTAGCCGGTCTTTAACAATTTCATTAGTTAATTCATCGGGTACTAATAACCCTTTACTGATATTAGCCTCCACTTTTTCACCCAATTCAGTTTCATTTTTTAGGTGATAACGAAAAATATCCCCGGTTGAAATATACGGAATATCATGCCGCCGGGCAATTAATTCAGCTTGCGTGCCTTTGCCCGAGCCTTGTGGTCCAAAAACTAATAGCTTCATACGTAATTGTCATTCCGGACTCCACGCGAGGCCGCATGGCTTTGTGATCCGGAATCTCTTTCTAATGTGGATCCTGAATTTCTTGACCCCAAATCAAGTTTGGGGCGACAGGTTATTTATTCATTCTCCAACTCTCTTTCTAGCTTGCGCTCGTATGCCTCTTGTTCGGTTTCGTCTTTAGTTTCCCCTTTTCTAGGGGCTGAACGTTCTTTAATTTCTTCAATTAAGTGCTCTAGGGCGCGCCGGTCTATGTCTGATATTTTATGCGCCATGTGTAATTTCCGCGCCACGTCAAGCAATTCCAAGCGAGTCACTCCTCCGCCACCAAGCTTTTCAACTAACGCGTCATACACAATTTTTCGCTGCTTGTAATCAAGCGAGGACATCTTCCAAAGCGCGCGCTTAATGCTCATCTTGCCGGTAAAAACCTTCATTGGCGCGCTTAAACCAAATATATCTATTGCATTCCAAAATCCCATATCTGAACTAGTATAGTTAATTTAAACAAAAAAATCAAGGCAAATACCTTGATGCCATAAAAAATTTTTATCAAATTAATATGCTTCGTAATCACGCATGGTAAGTTGCGACTTCACCTTATCGACAATCTCAATTACCACAGAAACCACAATCAGCAAAGATGTGCCGCCAATAGTTAAAGAGCCAATACCGGTAAATTGTTGGACGGCCAAAGGCAACACGGCAATTGCGCCTAAAAATAACGCCCCAAAAAGCACGATCCGGTTCGAGACATAGTTCAAATACTCTTCCGTTGGCTTGCCTGGCCTAATGCCGGGAATAAAAGCACCTTGTTTTTGTAAATTTTCAGCAATTTGATCTGGTTTAAAAATGACCTCAGTGTAAAAATAAGTAAACCCGAAAACCAATAAGAAATATAAAATCCCGTAAAACAACTGGTTTTGAAAAATATCAGCGACAAAGTTAGCGGCATCAGCCACCCATGCGGTTCTGGCATTGGCGAAAAATTGTGCCACTACCGGCGGAAACAACACAAAAGAAATAGCGAAAATAATCGGGATCACGCCAGCTTGATTTACGCGCAGCGGTAAATGGGTGTTGACGCTGCCATACGAGGAAGAACCGCGCACTTGGCGAGCGTAAGAAATTGGGATATTACGTTGGCCTTCCGTAATAATTACCACACCGACAATAGTCACTAAGGCAATCAAAGCAAAAATAACGATATCTAAAAGTACGCCGGGGTCAGATGTTGTATAAGTCAATAGGGTCTGCTGTAACGCTTGCGGTAAAGAAGCGACGATGCCGACAAAAATCATAATTGAAATTCCGTTGCCAATATTTTTTTCAGAAATTATTTCACCAATCCACATTAAGAAAATTGTTCCAGCTGTAACAGTGATTAAAGTTACCATTAATTTCCAAATGCTCAAATCAGAAATTATGCCGCCTTGGCTTTGGCGCAAAAGTGCCACCAAGCCATAACCTTGCAAAAAAGCTAAAGGGATAGTCAAATAGCGCGTCCACTGGTTAATTTTTTGCCGGCCGGCCTCACCATCTTTAGAAATTTCCTCAAGTTTTGGCACAATCATGGTAAGTAACTGAAAAATAATTGAGGCAGTAATGTATGGTGCCACCCCCATCGCCACAATAGAAAAATTTTCCAAGCCGCCGCCGGAAAAAATATTAACTAAGCCTAAAAGTTGATTGCTTGAAAAAAATTGTTGTAAGGCTTCATTGTTTATGCCCGGTACCGGGATATGAGCGGCAATTCTAAAAATCACCAATAAACCCAAAACGAAAAAGATGCTGTTGCGCAATTCCGTTATTTTCCAAATTTGTCTTAGCTTGGCGATAACCGACATATTATTTTTTTTGGTTTCGCACCACTGCTTTGCCTCCAGATTTATTGATAGCCTCTTTGGCGCTTTCAGAAAACGCGTCCGCCACCACGGTCACCGGTTTAGACAACGACCCGGTGCCTAAAATTTTTACTTTGTTCTTAGCTGATTTAATTAAATTTAAGGCCGCGAGCTTCTGGACATTAATCGTCTCATTATCTTTAGCAATGGCTTCGATTTGCCTTAAGCTAATCACGCTCATTTTAGGTTTTCCGCTCTTAAACCCGCCCAGTTTTGGGGTTTGGGTTAAATATGTTTTTAACCCTCGGCTCTTAAAACCTGAAGCGCCAGAACGCGAACGTTGACCTTTAAGGCCTCGGCTTGAATAGGTGCCATGCCCCGAAGCATTGCCCCTACCTAAACGCTTGCGCTTTTTTGTCGATCCTTTGGATGATTTTAGTTGATGTAACATAAAGTTAAATTAAGCGGCAGCTTTTTCTTTGGCTTTCTTGCTTGATGATTCTTTGTTTACCGAGCCGCCAGATTTTGGCTTGCTCGCAGGAACTAGTTGTTCAATCGCTTTGAAAGTCGCCTTAACAATAGATACTTTGTTATTGGTCCGTCCTAAATTTTTTGCCACCACGTTACCAACGCCAGCAAGCTCCAAAATCGTTCTCATCGCTCCTCCCGCAATCACTCCGGTACCGGCCGGCGCTGCCTTCATCAACACCATCGCGGCAGAATATTTAGCTTCGACATCATGCGGGATGGTTTCATTAATCATCGGCACAGTAATCATATGCTTCTTGGCTTTAGTCACGGCTTTATTCACAGCTCCGGCCACATCAGTCCCTTTTGCCACCGCATAACCAACTTTTCCTTTCTTGTCGCCGATTACCATACATACCCTAAAACGCAATCGTTTGCCACCTTTCATGACACGGGTCACTCTAGCTAAATCAATGATAGATTGATCAAATTCATGTTCTGATTTTTTAAACTCTTGTGGTTTGGCCATAAATTTATATCTTAAAACTTTAATCCCCCTTCCCGGGCGCCATCTGCCAATGCTTTTATCCGACCGTGATATAAGTATGATCTGCGGTCAAAAACCACTTGGCTGATTTTTTTCTGGATCGCTTTTTGGGCCAACAATTGACCAACATTTTTGGCTTTTTCTGATTTTGTGCCTTCACCTTTGACCTCTTTATCGTTAGCGAAAACCAAAGTCTTGCCAACCGTATCATCAATCAACTGGGCGCTGATATGACGGGCGCTTCGGCTGACACTTAAGCGCGGGCGAAAGCTTGTGCCGCTAATTTTTGTCCGGACTCTAATTTGCCGACGTTTCGCGCGTGATAATTTATTGGTGCTTCCTTCTTTCATATGATTATTATAGTGGGCTTATCAAATTATTCGGATTTGCCCGCGGCGGCTTTACCGGCCTTGCGTCTAATCGTTTCATCAACGTACTTAATGCCTTTACCTTTATACGGCTCTGGTTTTCTTATTTTTCTAATTTCAGCCGCCACTTGTCCGACTAACTGCTTATCAATTCCACTTATGGTAATAAGATTTTTTTCAACAGTCGCAGTAACACCGTCGGCTAATTGGTATTCAACTGGATGTGAGAACCCCACATTTAAAACCAACGTGCTGCCATTAACTTGGGCTTTATAGCCTACACCGCTAAATTCTAATTGTTTACTAAATCCTTCTGTGACACCAGTAATTAAATTAGATAATATCGCCCTGATAGTGCCCCACAGCGAACGTTGCATTTTATCACCTTCATTTTTTATCGCCACGGTCAACGCTCCGTCAGCTTGGGCCACGGTAATATTAGCTGGCAAGCGCTCACTTAATTCACCTTTAGGGCCTTTAACTTTAACCTCTTTATCACTAACGGTTACGGTAACGCCTGCTGGTATGACAATTGGTTCTTTACCTACTCTACTCATACAATTAATACACTTCGCATAAAACTTCGCCGCCTAATTTCTTATTCCTAGCTTCCTTATTGGTCATCAACCCTTGCGACGTGGAAATAATAGCAATTCCCAAATGATTTAAAACTACCGGTAATTCTTCTTGCTTAACATAGACTCTACTGCCGGGTGTGCTAACTCGCTTTATTTTTTTAATGGCACCGGTTTTGGGCGCAACATATTTCAAGGTTACTCTAATTTGTTTAAACCGATTATCACTACTTGGCTCAAGTACCTCAGCGCTCTTGATGTAACCGTTGCGATGCAACACTTCGGCCAGATGAAACTTTATCTTTGACCACGGTAAAATCACTTCAGTTTTACCAACTGCTTGAGCGTTGCGAATTCGGGTTAACATATCTGAAATTGGATCTGTCATAAATTTACCAGCTTGATTTTTTAATTCCCGGGATTTGACCGTTCCGGGCTAATTCTCGAAAACATATTCGGCACATTTGAAAATCACGCATATAACCGCGGTTACGGCCACAGCGCCAACAGCGGCGCACTTTACGCGTGCTGAATTTCTGCTGTCTGTTAGATTTTGCGATTTGTGATTTGATTGCCATATTATTTGGTGAATGGAAAGCCAAAATGCTCTAATAAAGAAACGCCTTGATTATGAGTTTGGGCTGAAGTATCAATAGTGATTTGCATACCATGAATTTTTTCAACTTCATCTGAACGAATCTCAGGAAAAGCAATATGCTCTTTTAACCCTAAGCTTAGATTGCCATGCTCGTCGACTAATTTTTTACTAATACCCCGAAAGTCTCGTACCCGAGGCAAGGCTGAATTAATTAATTTATCCAAAAAATCATACATTCTCGGCCCTCTTAAAGTGACTTTGGCACCGACTATATTGCCTTCTTTAATCTTAAAATTGGAAATAGCTTTTTTGGCTTTGGTAAAAATTGGTTTTTGGCCGGTAATCCGAAGCAAGGTTTGTTCAACCACTTCGTTATACTTAGGGTCCGTCAAACCCTTGCCTAAACCGACATTGAGCACAATTTTATTAATCTTCGGCACTGACATAGCATTGCTCAAATTCAAATCTTTCATTAAAGCCGGGGCAACTTGAGTTTTAAATTTCTCTTGGGCCTTCACCCGGTTAGAAATTTTATTAGTATTAGTCATGTGTTTATCTGCCCCCGTTATTTCTAACGGGGTTCATATTATTCAAATGTTTCGTTAGTTTTAGTATCGCGGCGTACCATTTTTCCGTTTTCCAATTTTTTATAACCAACTCTAACCGTTTTTCCAGATACTGGGGAAATCAAAGCTAAGCTAGATATGTGAATTGGTGCCGGATATTCAATTTTTTGGCCAGCTTCACCGCGTTTTTGCGAACGTAAATGTTTAACCGCAATATTAACCCCTTCGACCGAAGCTTTATTATACTTAGGTAGCACTTGCAACACTTTGCCGGTTTTACCTTTGTCCTTTCCGGCTAAAACCTTTACTTTGTCGCCTTTTTTAATCTTCATATTACAAAACTTCTGGAGCTAAACTAATTATTTTATTAAATCCCCGGCCTCTTAACTCCCTTGCCACTGGACCGAAAATCCGCGTACCTTTAGGGTCTTTAGTTTTTTTATCAACAATTACCGCGGCATTATCATCAAATCTGACATAAGATCCATCCGGACGCTTAATTTCTTTACGCGTGCGAACAATCACGGCCGGCAAGACTTCGCCTTTTTTCACCATGCTGTGAGGCATCGCTTCCTTAACTGAAACCACAACTATATCGCCAATATAAGCATAACGGCGTTTTGTTCCGCCTAACACTTTAAAACAACGAATCTTTTTGGCGCCGGAATTATCGGCCACTTTTAAATTGGTTCCTGCTTGAATCATATTTATTTAGAATAAATCACGCGCCAACGCTTAGTCTTACTAATTGGCCGAGCCGCCACAAATGATACCACATCACCAGTATGAAATTGATTTTTGGAATCATCGACATGATATTTTTTTGATATTTTAAATCGCTTATGGTACTTAGGATTAATTTTGGTTCGGTCAACCTTAACCACAATAGTTTTGTCTTGCTTATCCGACACGACTACACCGGTTAACTTGCGTATATTTTTGATTGATTTTTTTTCGTCGCTCATATTTATGCTTTAGCTTGCTTAGTTTCACGCTCGGTTTCTGCCTGGGTGCTTTTCTGGCTTGCGGCGGCTTGATTCATCTTTAATTTAGTTAAAATTTTAGCAATCGTTTTTTTAACTTGTCTCAATTCGCGAATATTGGTAACTTGGCTTTGGCCAGCCTTGAATCTTAACTGCTGCAAACGTTCGCGTTGCTCGTTTAAAAGCTGGTGCAAATCTTTTTCACTATATTCTTTTAAATCCTTAAAATCCATATTAACGGGATACAAATTTAGTTCTAACTGGCAATTTATGGCCGGCTAGGCGCATCGCTTCACGCGCTTTGTCCGCGTCAACGCCATCCATTTCAAATAATACCGTGCCGGGCTTAACTTCAATAACATAACGATCAAGCACGCCCTTACCAGATCCCATACTCGCTTGAGTACCTTTTGAAGTAATAGCGCGGTCGGGGAAAATACGAATCCAAATTTTACCGCCCCGCTTAATATAGTGGGCCATTGATTTACGAGCGGCTTCAATTTGCCTTGAGTCAATCCAAGCGTTATCTAAACTTTTAATCGCATAACGTCCAAAGCTAACTGTAGTTCCGGCTTGGGCTGATCCGCTAAAACGTTTACGGCCCTTAAATGATTTTCTATGTTTGGTCTTTTTTGGCGCTAACATATTTACTTAGCTTTAAAAGGTTTGCGCTTGCCACCCTTAGTGTCACTTTTGCTGTCGGTCTCCACTTTCTGATCTCCAAAAACTTCACCTTTATAAATCCAAACCTTAACCCCAATCGCTCCGTAAGTGGTTTTAGCCGCCCCGCGGGCAAAATCAATATCGGCACGTAATGTGGAAAGCGGTAAGTTGCCAGAAACTAATTTTTCCGTCCTGGCAATTTCAACGCCGTTTAAACGTCCGGCCGCCATAACTTTTACTCCCTTAGCGCCGGCTTTTTCAACTCGGGCAATGGTTTGTTTTAAAACCCGCCTAAACGGGACACGCTTTTCTAGGTCAGCGATCATCGCTTGGCAAACCAGTTCAGCATTTAAATTAGGATTATTGACTTCTTTAATGCTTAAATTCAATGAAGTTTTAGGGGGTAAAAACTTTTGCAACTTAGTTTTAACTTCATCAACGCCTTTTCCGCCGCGGCCGATAATCACGCCGGGCTTAGCTGAATGGATAATTACAGTAATGTCATTGCCGGAACGATCAATTTCAATATTCGCAATCGCCGCAGCTTTTAATTCATTTCGCAAAAACTTTTTGATTTTCAAATCCTGTTGTAAAAAATTAGCGTATTGATCACGGGAAAACCACTTTGAGCTCCAATGATAAATGGTGCTTAAACGGTAACTTCTTGGATGTACTTTTTGTCCCATATTACTTATTCGTTGTTTGATGGCGGGTGGCCTCAACTTTTTTAGACTCAGCTTTAGTAATACCGCCACTCTTAACTGCGGTTTGGCCAGTATTTAAGGCTGATTTTTTTGGAGCCGTATCTTGCTTAATTGTATCCACCTTAGGTTCTTTTGATTTATATAGTTTCACCTCAGTCTTTTTGCTCGCTTTAATTTCAGACAAAATTAACTTAACGTGGCTTGTGCGCTTGCGGATTGGGGTGGCCCGTCCCATGGCGCGCGGTTTATAACGTTTTAGCGTTGGCCCGTCGTCAACCGTAATGGTTTTAATAAATAAATTCCCGACTGACAAATTTTGATTATGCTCAGCGTTAGCCACAGCCGACTTGATTAGCTTATGCACCGGACGCGCTGCGGCTTTGGCACTGAAATTAAGCTGATCCAAGGCTTGCTCAACCGGCAGTCCCCTAACCATATCAACTACTAACCTAACCTTGCGCGGTGATATGCGTAAGCGACTCAAACGAGCCCGAGTCATTTGCAAATCTGCCTTAACTTCCTTTTTAGCCGGCCTCTTCGCTTGAGTTGTAGTTTTAGCTTCTGCCATATGTATTATTTGGTGGCAGCTGATTGATCTTTAGCCATCTTGCCACCATGACCTTTAAACTTGCGGGTGGGTGAAAACTCACCGAATTTATGCCCCACCATATTTTCAATCACCGTTACTGGAATATGTTCTTTACCATTATGCACGCCAAAAGTAAAGCCGATCATCTCTGGGGTAATACTGCAACCGCGGTCCCAAATTTTAATCACTGTTTTATCTCCGGCTTTTTTGCCTTCCAACTTTTTCAAAATCTTGGGGTTAACGTAGGGTCCCTTTTTTAAACTTCTTGACATATTATCGCTTGCGCCGCTTACGACGTTTAATGATTAACTTATCAGAATACTTGTTAGCTTTTCTGGTTTTAACACCCAAAGCTTTTTTGCCCCAAGGAGTTTTGGGCGCTTTCATACCAATCGGATTAGAGCCTTCACCTCCGCCGTGCGGATGGTCAACTGGATTCATCACTTTTCCTCTAACTGTCGGGCGTATCCCCATATGGCGTTTACGGCCAGCTTTGCCAATTCTAACTAAGCGGGCGTCAGAATTTGAAACTTGGCCGATCGTTGCCATGCAATCTTTCTGGACCATGCGAACCTCACCGGACGGTAAACGCAAATGAGCATATTTTCCTTCTATCGCCATCAGCTTGGCCCAAGAACCGGCTGAACGCACAATTTTAGCGCCGCGGCCCGGCGTTAGCTCAACATTATAAACCAGCATCCCTTGAGGAATAAATTCCAACGGCATGCGATTCCCCGGGGCGATTTCCGTGCGCTTTTTGGAAGTCACAATTTTTTGGCCAACTTTTAATTCCCCCGGAGCGATAATGTATCGCTTGGTGCCGTCAACATATGAAATTAAAGCTATGCGCGCGTTCCGGTTGGGATCATATTCAATCGTTTTAACGGTGGCAGGTATATCTAATTTATCACGAGTAAAATCAATCTGGCGATAAAATTGCTTGGCCCCGCCGCCTCTATGACGCACAGTGATTTTACCAGTGTTATTGCGGCCGGCAAACTTTTTCTTATTGCTAATCAAACTTTTTAACGGCTTTTTCACAGTTAAATCTTCGCTACTCACTACGGATGAGTGGCGCCGAGCCGGGGTAGTTGGTTTGTATCTTTTTAATGCCATAAATTAGCAATTCACCGTTAACAATTCACAACTAACAACTTTCAAATCTTCTTTTTGATACATATTGTTTGTCATTGGTTTATTGTTTCTGATTGTTATTGGTTAAATGCGACTAGTCAAATGTTATTTACACGCCTTCGTAAACCTCAATAGTATCACCCTTTTTTAAAGTCACAACCGCCTTTTTCCAATCTTTGCGGCTGCCTTGAATACGCCCAAAACCTTTTTTCTTGCCCTTAAGCGCGACAATATTTACTGATAACGGCTCTACGCCATAGATGCTTAAAACCGCTTTTTTAATTTCGACTTTGTTGGTTTTAGGACTAACAGCAAAGACATATTTGTTTTGATCAGCCAAATGGGCAGATTTTTCTGATACGACCGGACGAATAATAATCTTACTGCCAGGCAAATATTCAAAATCTTTTTGGTTGCCTGATTTTTTAACTTTCGCGGGCTTGGCCTCTGTTTTCTTAGCTGCTTGTTTAACTTCTGTCTTTTTACTTTCGGCTGCTTTCGGTTTAGACTTTTTGGCTGGCTCAACTTTGTTAGCCTCATCTTTAACCCCTGCTTTAGGCTTACCGCTAATAGCTAAAGCTTCCGTCTTGGCTTCCGGCTTATCGCTATCCTTTTTCTTTTTAAACTTATCAAACAAACCCATATTTTAGGCTTTAACTTTAGGCTTATTTTCCCCAACCGCTGTATCGCCGTAAACTTTAGTAATTACCGCCAAGGCTTTTTCCGTAACTAACAATTTTTGGTGCTTAACCACGTCATAAACATTTAAACTATTAGCTTGAATTGTGGTTAAGCGCGGTAAATTTTTCATTGATCGAATAACATTAGTGTCCACGCTATCCAAAACTACTAGCACGCTCGGGTCTTTTGGTTGTTTTGAATCCTCCGTGGATTTCGCCGTGGCCTTTGATTTGCTGTCAACCTTTTTGGCTTTAGTTTTTTTAGTGCGCAATTTTAAATTATGCAAAATTTCATTAGCAGTTTTAGTTTTGATGCTTTCCAACTGCAAACTGTCCACCACAACAATATTTCCGTTCTTGGCTTTATCCGAAAGAGCCGTGAGCAGGGCCTGGCGTTTAACTTTTTTGTTAATGGCTTTGGAAAAATTTCTATCTTTGGTTGGCCCAAAAGTCACGCCACCACCAATCCAAATAGGTGAGCGAATTGATCCGTGCCGAGCGCGCCCTGTGCCCTTTTGCCGCCATGGTTTTTTACCCCCGCCTCTAACTTCTGACCGGCCCTTGGTATGAGCCAAAACCGGCCGGGCGTTAGCTAGCTGCGCCACCACAGCTTCCCAAATTAATTCAATTTTTAACGGGTGGCCAAAAATTTTATCGTTCAAATCTAACGCCTTTAACTCTTCACCCGTTTGATTGTAAATTTTAACTTGGCTCATAATTATTTTTTATCTTCCTCAGTATCATTTTTTTTCTCTTCTGGCTTAGCCTCAACTTTAACGTCCGTATTTTCCTTTTTATCTTCCGGGGTTGATTCTTTGGCGCTAGAGTTGGCGGACTCTTCTGGTCTAGTGGTAACTTGGGATTCATCCTTTTTTGATTCTGCTGGCATTTCTTGACTTTGATCTTCTTTAATCCCAATCGATAGAGTGCCGTTGCCGGAAATCAGGACTAAACCGTTACGTGCCCCAGGAACCGCACCTTTGATAAATAAATAATCGTGTTCCGGGTCAATATCAATAATTTCCAAATTTTTAACCGTTACTTGAGCCGCGCCCATGCGGCCAGGCATTTTTTTGCCTTTAAAAACCCTCGACGGATCAGAACTTGCCCCAATGGAGCCGGGCATGCGTAACTGATCTTTATGTCCGTGGCTTGCCGGAGAACCATGAAAACCCCAACGCTTGACTACGCCCTGAAAACCCTTACCTTTGGATACGCCAGTTACTTGCACTACATCACCTTTAGCAAACGTATTCACAGTGATGGTATCCCCAACTTTTACCGCCTTGGTCTTTTCGGCATCAGCGTCATTTTTCAAATTAAATTCGCGAAAATATAAAAAATTGCCTAATTTTTTAGTGTGGCCAACTTGTGGTTTGGGCATTTTACGCCGAGCGCCAAAACCCACTTGCACCGCTTGATACTTATCCTTGTTGGAATTCTTTACCTGGGTAATAATATTTGGACCAGCAAAAATCTTGGTCACCGGAACGACCTGACCATGTTCGTCATATTTTTGTGTCATCTCAACTTTTTTTCCAAGAATGAATTTCATACGGTTTAAAAAAATCTGGTATTGCCTCACACCAGACCTCAAATAATTTTTTTAATGTTAATTATTTTATGATCGTGATGTATGTTGGTCGGTGTTACTCCAAGTGGTTACTTTAGTTTATATAGAGGTTTTACCGAAGCTAGATGCTGCCAAAGGGTAGCTTTCTCTATTGTGCCAAAATAACTTTATGACTGATTATTAATTAAAGGCTTCAACCAAAGGCCGGTTCGCCTTTGGGCGAAATGGTAGCCATTCGGCTTACATTTTAACTTCAACATCGACTCCGGCTGGAAGATTTAAACTTGATAAAGAATCAATGGTTTTTGGTGTTGGCTCGACAATGTCCAATAATCTTTTATGAACCCTCATTTCGTACTGTTCGCGGGCGTCTTTATGAACAAAGGTTGACTTCATCACCGTGTACTTTTTTATTTCTGTTGGCAACGGCACTGGACCAATTGTTTTAGCACCCGATCGTTCGACTGTGTCAATGATATTCTTAGTCGATTGATCAATAATCTTATGGTCGTAGGCTTTAATCTTGATTCTAATTCTCTGCGCCGACCCTTCCTCGTTTTCAATTTTCTTTTTTTCTTTTGCCATGTCTTTTAAAAGTGTCTGGCCCGTAAGGGCCAGACACAACACAATTGTTTTACTTGATAATTTTAGTTACAACCCCAGAAGCGACAGTTCGGCCACCTTCACGGATGGCAAAACGTTGCTTCTCTTCCAAGGCTACCGGCACAATCAGTTTAATCTTCAAGCTAACAGTATCGCCGGGCATCACCATTTCTGTTCCTTCGGACAGTTCCACTTCGCCAGTCACATCAGCGGTACCAATATAAAACTGTGGCTTGTAACCCTTGAAAAAAGGTTTGTGGCGTCCACCCTCCTCTTTGGTTAGCACATACACTTCTGAATCAAATTCAGTGTGCGGGGTAATGGTGCCTGGTTTAGCCAAAACTTGGCCGCGCTCAATTTCATCCTTTTTAGTTCCGCGAAGTAAAATTCCAGCGTTGTCGCCAGCTTGGCCTTGATCCAATTCCTTATTAAACATCTCAATGCCGGTCACCGTAGTCTTTGAAGTTTCTTCTTTTTTACCAACAATCTCCACTTCTTCGTTGACTTTAACAACACCCCGCTCGATTCTTCCGGTAGCGACTGTTCCGCGGCCTTCAATTGAGAAAATGTCTTCAATCGGCATTAGGAAAGGTTGGTCAACATCACGGGTTGGTTCTGGAATATATTCGTCAACCGCTTTCAATAATTCTTGGATTGGCTTTGCGGCATCACCTTTTGGATCCTCCACAGCTTTCAAAGCTGACCCGCGAATGATTGGGCAGTCACCGTCAAATTCGTATTTTTTCAAGAGGTCACGAATCTCTTCTTCCACCAAGTCAACTAATTCAGCATCTTGGACTTGATCAATTTTGTTTAAGAACACCACAATCTTAGGCACACCTACTTGCTTTGCCAGCAAGATATGTTCGCGAGTTTGCGGCATCGGCCCGTCAGTGGCGGCGACAACTAAAATCGCGCCATCCATCTGGGCGGCACCGGTAATCATGTTTTTAACGTAGTCAGCATGCCCCGGGCAGTCAACGTGCGCGTAGTGGCGCTTGTCGGTTTCATATTCAACATGAGCGGTGGCAATTGTAATACCCCGGGCTTTTTCTTCTGGCGCATTATCAATTTGGTCCACTGACTTTTGTGATGCTTTCGCACCTGCGGCGTTTGATACTGCAAGCAAAGCAGCAGTTAAGGTAGTCTTACCATGGTCAACGTGACCGATGGTACCGACATTCAAATGAGGCTTTGATCGCTCAAATTTATCGGCCATAATAATTTTTTTCCTTAGCGCGACATCTGCTTACCACAGATTTTGTAATCCAGTCGCCTTAATTACTTAATGTTTAGTTTTAAAACCTGCCTGTTTATTGGCAGAAACACTTCGGCAGTATATATAAAACTTATCCACTTGTCAACTCCGTTTGAAATAAATGTTACTTTAGGCAAAATTTACCAATTTTAGTAAATTTCTAAAGGAGTCAAGGTAATAGAGTGAAATTGAAAAAAACCGCTAAATCTAGTTAAAATTTACCGATTGTGAATAAATCATGGAAATGAATTGCTAACTATTTTTTACCTTAATTTAGATAAATCTAATCCTCTGGCTCAAAATAGTAAGTGTCCGAATCATTGGCGTTGCCCCGGTTAGCGATATTTGCAGATTTATCTTCGGCTTGAGGTGCGGCAAAAACATCAAATGGCTTATCCGTTTTTTCACTTTTCGCGAAAGAATTTTCAACTGGATGATTTTTTTTCCAAGTGCTAATTTGTTGTTTAATTTTATCAATGCTGACGTCTTTTTCGGCATTAACTGGATTATTTTTTTCAGGTGGAAAAGCCTCCTGCTTAACATGGTTGGAAACCGCTTCGTCAACTACTTTGGAAATATCAACCAAACGTTCGTATTTTTTAATGTCCATTAACACGTATTGCGGCTCGCCTTGCTCGTTGACCACAATGACACTATCACCAGTCTGCTTAACAAGCTTTGCTAATTTTTCCCAGTTAGTTGCCATAGATTATATATTATCTCCTCTCCCTTGCGGGAGAGGACCTGCCTGCCGATCGCACGCCGCCAAAGGCTTTGGCCGACGGAGCGCAGGCAGGTTAAGGTGAGAGTGAGTTATTGAATGTCATTCCGAGCTTGACCCGTCTAACGGGTCGCACCGAGGAATCCCACGCCTCGTTAAGCGGTACAAGATGTTAAAAGCTGAGATCCTTGCCCCGTCGTATGACGGGGTCTCCACTTCGCCGAGTCTATCTCGGCTTCGGTCAAGATGACTACTTTTTCTGTCCCACCCCCGCCCGAATGACTGAAGTCATTCAGTCTGGCGGGCTCTCCTCTCAGGGGACGTCTGACGTCCCCCGCCAGGAGAGGGTTAATTTTTGTTACTTGGTTTCGCCAGAAACTATTTTAGCTTCTACGTTTTTAGGCACTTCTGCGTAGTGGCTAAATTCCATGCTATACGACGCGCGACCTTGTGTCATGGACCGAAGTTCAGTCGCATAACCAAACATTTCAGCTAAGGGTACTTGCGCATCTACTACTTTAGCATTACCGCGTTCCCGCATTTCTTGCACCTGGCCTCGTTTAGAATTTAAATTACCAATCACATCGCCCATAAATTCTTCCGGCGTAATCACTTCGACTTTCATAATTGGCTCTAATATAACACCATTAGCTTTTTTGAACGCCGCTTGAAATGCCATTGATGCCGCAATTTTAAATGCTGCTTCTGATGAATCAACTTCGTGGAATGATCCGTCATAAACTGTTGCTTTCAAATCTATTATTGGGTAACCGGCAATCACGCCCTTGTCCATTGCCTCTTTAACACCTTTTTCAATAGCTGGAATATATTCGTTGGGAATAATACCGCCCTTAATTTCATTGCCAAATTCAAAACCTGACGCTGGTTCTTTTGGCTCAAGCCTAAGCCAACAATGGCCGTACTGTCCCCGACCGCCGGATTGCCGAATGTATTTACCTTCAGCTTCACCGGTTTGCTTGATCGTTTCTTTGTAGGCCACTTGCGGCTGGCCGACATTGGCTTCCACTTTAAATTCGCGCTTCATCCGGTCAACAATAATATCTAAATGCAACTCTCCCATTCCAGAAATAACGGTTTGCATAGTTTCTTCATCGGTTCGGATTCTAAAAGTCGGATCTTCTTCCGCAAGTTTACCCAAAGCAATCCCCATCTTCTCTTGGTCTTGCTTGGTTTTCGGTTCAATCGCGACGCTAATTACCGGCTCTGGGAACGTAATGGTCTCTAAGACTACCGGGCTATCTTCAGCGCAAAGCGTGTGGCCGGTAAAAGTTTCTTTTAAGCCAACCGCGGCTGCAATTTCTCCGGCGTAAACTTCTTGTACTTCTTCGCGAGAATTGGCGTGCATGCGTAAAATTCGTCCAATGCGTTCTTTTTTGCCAGTACTGGAATTTAAAACATACGAACCGGACGAGACTTTACCCGAATAAACCCGGAAAAAAGCTAGCTTACCAACATATGGATCAACTGCGATTTTAAATGCTAATGCCGCAAACGGCTCATCATCAGAAGCTTTACGTGAAATCTTCTTTTCTTCATCGTCCGGATCAAATCCAACGATCTCCGGCACATCTAGGGGGCTAGGTAAATAATCAGCCACCGCGTCCAATAAAAATTGCACGCCTTTATTTTTCAAAGCTGAGCCGCACAACACCGGAATCAAATGATTACCAATTACCGCTTTTCTTAACCCGGCTTTTAATTCATCTAAACTGATGTCTTCTCCCCCCAAGTAACGGTCCATTAATTTTTCATCGTTCTCGGCAATGGCTTCCACTAATTTATTACGGTACTCACTCGCCTTCTCCTTTAGGTCATCAGGGATATCAGTGTCTTCCCATTCTTTGCCTTCAGCGTCTTTATAGATGCGAGCCTTTTGTTCTAATAAATCAACAATGCCTTGGAAATTATCTTCCGCGCCAACCGGAAGCTGTATCGGGTAGGCATTTTTAGTTAATCGGTCGTAAATCGATTGAAGGTCGGCGTAAAAATCTGCTCCGGTACGATCTAGCTTATTAATAAAGCAAATCCGCGGCACTTTATACTTATCGGCTTGGTGCCATACCGTTTCTGATTGTGGTTCCACCCCAGCCACGCCGTCGAATACCACAACGCCGCCGTCAAGCACGCGCAGGGATCTTTCCACTTCGGCCGTAAAGTCAACGTGCCCGGGAGTGTCAATAATATTAATTCGCACCTTCTTATCTTCTTGGCCTCGTGGCGCCCAAAAACAGGTCGTGGCCGCAGAAGTTATGGTAATACCGCGTTCACGTTCTTGTTCCATCCAATCCATCTCCGCCTCGCCTTCGTGCACTTCCCCGATTTTATGTTTAATTCCGGTATAAAACAAAATCCGCTCGGTCACTGTAGTTTTCCCAGCGTCAATATGAGCGATAATTCCGATGTTGCGAGTTTTTTCCAATGAGTATTCGCGAGCCATTGATTTAAAATTAACGACGGGCAAAGTGAGCGAAAGCTCGGTTAGCTTCAGCCATCTTGTATGTGTCTTCCCGTTTCTTTACTGCCGCGCCGTGGCCTTCAGCCGCATCCATAATTTCCGCGGCGATGCGCTTATCCATACTAATACCTTTACGCGCCTTAGCTGCCTTAATTAACCAACGCAAGCCAAGCGTGGTACGCCGCGGTTCACTTACCGGGACTGGCACTTGATAATTTGCTCCGCCTACCCGTCGGCCGCGCACTTCAACTTCCGGGGCAATATTTTGCAATGCTTTTTGAAAAATTTCTAACGGGTCTTGTTTAGTTTTTTCTGAAATCGTATTGAGCGCGTTATAGACAATTTTTTGAGCAACTGATTTTTTACCGTCATCCATAATCAAATTAATAAACTTGGCGAGAGTCAAGTTGTTAAACTTTAAATCTGGATCAACGGTTCGTTTAGGCGTTGGTCGGCGCATAATGATTAAGACTTTTTCTTCTCTTTCTTAGCGCCATACAAACTCCGGCTTTGCTTGCGCCCGTCCACGCCTGTAGTGTCATACACGCCCCGTACTACGTGGTAGCGAACGCCCGGCAAATCACGCACTCGTCCGCCGCGAATCATTACAATTGAGTGTTCTTGTAAATTGTGTCCTTCGCCCGGGATATAAGCTGTCACTTCCATGCCGTTAGATAAACGCACCCTTGCGATTTTTCGCAAGGCTGAGTTTGGCTTTTTCGGTGTTGTCGTTTGCACCTTCAAGCACACACCGCGTTTAAACGGCGCGCCTTTAGACATATCCTTTTTGGTTCTTTTCAAAGTATTAGAAACCCGGCGCAAAGCTGGCGTTTTAGGTTTACGCTTGGCCGTTTTACGCGGTTTTTTAAGCAATTGATTAACTGTAGGCATTTTTAGAAAATTAAAAAGCTGATTCGTCAGCCATGGAATTTGCCCATATTCTAACGGTCAGCTCAAAAAAAGTCAACCCCGCTAGAAATAAATGTGTTAATAAAATATTCTCTGACAATTTATTGAATTTCCAACCAGGCCAAGCCGGTGTGGATAATTTACAAAAATAGACTGGATAAGCCAAAAAGATTAAAGAAAAAGGCCTCGGCCAAACGCAAAATCAAAGAAATTACAGGCAACAACAAATATACTAAAATCAAAACCACAACAAAGCTAAACTGCCCAAAACGCGCAAATAATTTAGCTTGCAAGCGCCCCAATTGGTGGGGAAAGAAAGTTGACAAAGCATTGAAGCCGTCAAAACCAGGAAAGGGCATTAAATTAAATACGCCAAGTAAAATATTAACGCGAAACACCATTAAAAAAAATTGCCAGCCTAAATTATATGTCGCGTTGGGAACAATGTCTAAAGTAGAGCTAATCACAATACCGGCAATCACGACTAATAAAAAATTAGTCGCGATGCCAGCTAAGGCCACAAAAAACATTGAACGGTGGCGGTCGCGCAGACGCAACACATTTACGGGCACAGGTTTAGCATAGCCAATCAAACCGCCAAACGAAAATAACAAAAAAAGCGGCAAAATAATTGAGCCAAACAAATCTATGTGCCTCAACGGATTAAGCGAAAACCGTCCCAGTACTTTTGCGGTGTCGTCGCCATAAAAATACGCGACTAGCCCGTGGGCGATTTCGTGAAAAATAACCGAATATAAAAAAGCGACAAAAAATAGAGTAATTAATACCGGGTCATTAAACATATGCTCATTATACGCAACCCTTGCTTTTATTTCAAACCTTTGCTATAGTAGGGCGTACTATAAAATAATTAAAGAGTATGGGAAACGCATGTGACCGTTGTGGCCGCGGACCGCTGAAAGGCAATCTTAAAAGCCACTCCAACATCAAAACCATCCATCGTCAAAAGCTTAACTTGCAAGTCAAGCGCGTTGACGGAAAAAAAATGACGATTTGCGCTAACTGCATACGCACACTAACCAAAGTCAAGCAAAGATAAATCCCGCCGCGGGATTTTATCATTGGAAAAAATGGCCACCGCTTTTTTTCAATCTCTCATCTTCATCGCTTTTGCCCTGCTCGGTTCAGTCGTGGGCAATCGAATAGCTATTAAATTTAAGCAACCGCGCGTTTTAGGAATGTTACTCGCCGGTATTGTGATTGGTATTTTGTTTAATTGGACTCAATGGCTACAAGCGGTACGCCATGATGAGCATGGCTTTATTCCGCAATTAGCTGAATTTGCCGCCATGGTGTTGCTATTTCGCGCCGGACTTGAGGGCAATGTTAAGTCCATGCTTCGTGACGCTAAGACCAGTATATGGGTGGCCTTGATCGGAGTTATCATGCCGCTTGTTGGCGCTTACTTATTAATGCAACTTTTAGGCTATGATTTTGCCACCGCTTTTTTCACCGGAGGTATTTTAGTTGCCACTAGCGTCGGGGTGACGACCGCGGTTTTATCTGAATTTAAGCTACTGCAAGCTACTTACGCTAAAATCATAATCAGCGCCGCGGTACTTGATGATGTTTTAGGACTAATTGTCCTTATGGTCGCTCAATCTTTTGCTGGCGATATTAAATTAGACATATTTACAATCATAGCTCAAATCGGCACTGCCCTAGCTTTTATTGTGCTACTCCCTTTGCTAGGCTACTTTTTTGTCGCCCCTTTAATGAAACAGCTGAGAGCTTTGGACCCACAAGCTAACAGTAAAATTATTTTTGGCTTCATGGCCGCTTATGGCGCCGGCGCGGCATTTGCCGGCTTAGCGCCAATTGTCGGTGCTTACTTTGCCGGAGTCGCTTTAGAAGAAGCCTTTTTTAGAAGTGGAAAAGACGACCATGAAAAACCAGTGGAACAGCGAGTTTTAATTTTAGAAGGCACATTAGCGCCCATCTTTTTTGTCTATGCCACCTCAATTGTGAATCCAGTTATCTTTTTGAACTTTAAGGTTATTGCTTTGGGCCTTTCGTTAACTGTCATTGCTGTATTGGGTAAAATTGTGGCAGGCGCCGTAGTAAAAAGCTGGATAGTTGGCGTGGGCATGATACCGCGCGGCGAGGTTGGAATTATTTTTGCCACTTTAGGCTTTCAATTAAAAATTATTACCCAAAATATTTTTAGCGCCGCGATGTTGATGGTAATCTTAACGACTTTAATTACCCCGCCTTTATTAAAATATTGCATTAACTGCCACAACCGTAATAGGAATCAGGCGGAAATTATTTAATTAGCTTTAGCAAAAAAGAGAGGAACCACATCGGTGAGATGTGGTTCCAATACGTTCTGACGTTGCCTCGCGGGTGGTGTACCGCTTAGGCGACGTACTGACTGACGGAGGGTTAGTGGAAAAGCCTCGCGAATACCGGTGAGCTACCCTCAGCTCTCGCGATGAGACGAGCGCTAGCCTCGCGTAAGGCAACGGAGTAGCATTCGGTGAGCAGGAGGTACACACACTCACCGATCTCCGTGGCCTTAATTGGGTCAATTACCCCTTCCACTTCAAGGGACACGCTGACGGAAAACGATCCGTCCGCAAGGTGAGAAACGGTACGGCACCTCTCGGTGACTTTATGCCCGGGCAGCGCAGCCTCGGCCACTTCTTCCAGGAAGCTGTTGATATCTTCCTCCATCACCGTGCGGCCAACCTCCGTCATGTCGCCAAAGCCCCCCCAGGGAAGGTTGATATTGCATCGTGCACCGTTCGTGTAGACGGTAATCACGTGCGAACCCCTCCCACAGGATATTGGCCTTATGAGTCCGTTAGTACCTGGCATGGCTTATAGGTCTCCTTTGGCTCCCGCCAAGTCAATGTTCGTTATGGCATATCTCTGCCCGATCCCAAATGGGCCGGTTTGACCACTACAGGGGTCGGTTCTGGTTCAGACTGCCATTTATCTGTACCAGAATTAACCCTTTTAGATAATCAAAAAATCCCGCGGGTGCGGGATCTGCTAATTTTAAATTATCTTAAATAACTAAATCAGTCCCGCCCGGCGTGGGAAAAAAAGAAAAAATAGCCCCAAAAAATTCGCTGATTTGATATGTTATTCATAGTAATAAAAAGATTATCAAATGCTTAAAATCTTGTCAATTGGCGCAAAAGGAATGCGCCGTCCCGGGCTCTGACCCGGGAACCAGTTAAAATAATTAGAAAAGGGCCGGATCGTGGGTGTGCGATCTCGGCCCTTTTGAAAACTCGCGGCGATTAATACCTGGTGAGGTACTTTCGCCTTAAACTTGAGACCTCCCTTATGCCGCGCCTTCAGTCCGCAGAATGGGTCGTCCACCGAACAGGCGGGCAATAGCCCCCTGCAAGGCAGCGAGTTTCGTCCCTGCCTTCGCCCCCTCCTTACGATGCCGGCCATTCAGGTAGCCAGCCACGCGAATTTGGTGGCGATTAGACCGCCGCGGCCGACTTAAGGCAATCCGTAAGGGTGCCAGGCAGTTGCCGACGAACTTCTCCGCAGTCTCTTGGGAAGTGACCAAGTGCTCGACCTCGAGCTCGTCGAGGTACTCCCTTGGAAAGCCGAGCTGCGTAAGCAACTCGGCAGCGGCGAGGTACCAATGCCCCCCTTTACTGGAAATGGTAATATCACCAATGGTCAGTGACATCTCCCATCCCCCTGGCGGAGTGCCGATTGGGCCGGGCCGTAAGTGCTTGTAGTACTCCATCTGGAAATCAGCAAGTTCCATGGCCCTTTCCTCCCGAGCGCTTGCTCGTTTTTTCATTTTTTGAGATTGTACAAGGGCATGAGCCTGATTCCCGCGGAGACGGTCCGCATGAACCTTTATGAAAAAACCACCCGACAGGGGTGGTAGGCTCATATATGTTTATCAAAGACTTGGTTAAACACGTATCAACTTGCCACCCGGCGGTGCCAACAATAACAAACCAAGCAATAACAATGCTTTTGAAAGTACATTAGATTTTAGTAAAAGTCTTAGCATAATATTTTTAGGGAATCGTGGCGGCAGGGTTGGTAAACACCTGCCGCCACGTGGATTGCCGCCCGGGTTGCGGGCAACTTTCCGAAGATATTGACGCGATGTGCGCCGGCCGGCGGATCACCGCATAAGTCTTCCCACCCCGTGTGGGCACTTATTTGGCGAAACCGCCGAATAGTTCGGGCAAAGCCCGGTCCGTGACAGGTATTGCACCTGCGACCCCCTCGCCCCATGCGAGGTGCTCTACGTTGCTGAGCTACACGAACATATAAATTTAATGTGCTTATAATCAAAAAATCCCAGTTGGTATGGGAATTTGTCTGAAACTTTTATTTATCTATGGATACAAACAAACTCCCTACCGGCTTGGGACTGGCAATAAAGGCAATAATGGTAGGTTGTTTGCGTGTAAAATCATGTTAAAAACATATTAGCATAGCCTTATTTTTTGTCAAATGTCGTGTGGAAAAGTACACCAGCCCGCCGACACCGAAGTGCCAGCGGGCCATTTGTTCGAACTATGGCAGTCACCGACTACGCGGCCGGAGCCGACGCACTTGCCGGCGATCCTCACCGGTCAACTCCGACACGACACTCTGGAACGCCGCGCTCTCAAGCGCGACGGGCACGAGCGCGTCAAGAATTGTGGTATCCACCGGTCCGACATAAGGCCGCTGGACCATGCTTGCCAGAGCTGGACTTACCATACAGATGGGGCGATCCCCTTTTTTGGCTACCTCCAGTACTACTAGGAAGTTTCCGCTTTCCGCATTTGCTCCCGGAGAGCACAACGCGGTTCCTTGTGTGTACATGTCTTGTTCTCCTCAACTGGGTCAGGTCTTAGTGCGAGGTGACTGTATTCAAGGCTGCTACAATAGCGTTGGCGAAATCCGCCGAGCTATGAGAGTGCAAACTCCCAAGCTTTACTCTTGCTTTGCCATTCCGCAACCAGCCGCCAGTTGCGCGCTGCTCGTTATCCAGATCCAGCTCCCACTTGATGCTGAAAGAGAGCTTATCGCCCAGTGCCTTAGCGAACGCCCGTTCGATAGCAAGGTGCTGAAGATCGTCTGCGCCTTTGCCGCGATGTTCTCGGCGATCGACACAGTCACGGACGCCAACGCAAACCTGCCAACTGCCACCACGTTTCTCAGGCGACAGATAGAACAATTCAAACCGTTTCCGTTTGGTCCCGGTAGGCATTATGTAAATCCTCCCCCGCGCTACGCGGGACTTACTAGCGAAACTACATCGCTAGGAAGCACTCGGCTTCTGGATAATGACAAATAATTATCAGCATTCAGAAGCAGGGTGTGTGAGGGCCGGACGCTTTCCATTCGCGTCCAGCCCTCTTGGGCGGTCCTCTTGTCATGTCCTCCTCCTGGGCTTTACTGCCCGTTGAGTTCTCGCTTCGGAATACTCCGACGCCGGCGGAACCGCTTGCGCAGGTGGTCAGGCCACTGCTCGCGGTTACCCCAGTGGTACAGCACGTCGAGCTCATCACGGTAGAGCTCCGCCATCTGCTGGGGAAGTATCTCTTCAGGAGTGGCTGGCCTCATGAACCTCATGATTGTCGGCCTGTGTGGATGCAAGCCAACATCAGGTGTCCCGTAATGGCCGGGGAAGAGCCGCTTCCAAGCGCCCGTCCTTTCACTCAGAGACACCAACACCACGAGGTCATCACCTTCGCTGCCTTGATATCCCCTGACCATGAACCATTCACCGTACTCTCCGTGGATAGATTCATGGCCTCCGCCTTCAGGGTTTCTTGGAACCAGAATGGTTCCAGTGGGGTAATAATACCAGTTGTTTGCGCTCAAAATTAAACCTCCTCTCGGGGTGTTTAGGGTTGAGTCGAACAGGATAACTTATGAAGACCAAATGCCTTGCTCGCTAATACCACTGGTATAAGCAAGTAAGACAATCAAAAAAGCCTTCCGGGGGAAGGCTGCTTGCGATTGTCTAACTTGTTTTTATCTATGCGCTAAACCTTCCACCCTTAAGGCTGGTCAATAATGATAATGTTAATAATTTGGGAAAGTTTGGCAATATTCATGTTGTTTTGCAGTATATAGGAAGTAAAAAATAATGTCAAACGACACATCAAGAAATGTGTCGTCCCGGACTCCGATCCGGGATCCAACTACTAGATGGGTTCGAGGGGTTCGAGATATCTCCTTTCTTGATTTCTCGAACCCCTGTGGCGGATCCCTCGATGGCATTTTCCCAATATGAGCTGCCGACCTATACTGCATAGTCGACGTACACTCTATTGTAGTCCGTGAAAACACGAGCCATTTCAGACGCCATCGCCTGGACAAGCACCGGCTCAGCGGATTCAAGCATGGGCCAAATTCTATCAGCCAACGCTTCGCCTTTGTCCGCTAGACGGCGGCTGCTTGAGTAGCCACCGTCAACCGACACGTGTTGCCACAGATTTCCCGCGTCATCCAGCTTTAGTGCTGTCGAGCACGGTAATCCCATGGCTTCAGACACAGCATCGCCGACCGCACACTGAATGCATTCGGAAATTGCGCTGCCGCTCCGTAGGCGACTTAAGTCAAACTTCTCAGCCATAGTGATGCTGGCATGGAATGCACCATCGCCATTGGCCGAGACATGACACTCAGCCGGAACAAAAATTAATCTCCTCGTCGGCATTTCTTTCTCCCCCGCAAGGCGGGAAATTGAGTCCGATGTTTAGTCAATGTGCTGTCTTGTCCGCATGGAATCCGCGTAAGGCGTATCCAGGCAAGCAAGACAATCAAAAAAGCCTTCTGGGTAGAAGGCTGCTTGCGATTGTCTAACTTGTATTATCTATGCAACAATTAACCTTCCACCCACAAGGTGCGTAGTCTTGGTCTTAATAGTGGTAATAATGACTGAAAGGTTTAACTCCATCATATTTATTTCGGGTTAACTTAATAACTATTGCCTGTCAACCCCGTTAGAAGTTGAAAACTTCTAACGGGGTCAAGGCATCAAAATGTGAACACAAGCGCATACAACTGTCTTGTGTTCGGCCTGGCAACGAGAATCTTACCTCCTGTCTCGTCAATCGCCGGGCTTGAGAATCAATCTTCGGCAACTGCTTTGTGGCCACTTGGATGAGGGCCCATGCAAGGCCTCTTGCTGAATAAGCCACTGCCGGTAAGCATCCGACGTGGCTATTACAGCCTTAGGCAGAGCCTGGTCCGCGGCCACTTGGTTTTCATCGTCATGAGAACCGGTGCACTCGCCCACTACAATTCCCCTTCTGCTGTAATGCGCTTGTTGGCAACCAGAAATTCGGCTACCAAAAAACTCCCCATTTCTGGAGAGCTCTTTGGTATTTACAAGTTGCCTTGTACTCACAATAAGAGTTCTCCAAACAAGTTTGGGTTTAAAAAACGGCATGTAAGGAACTGCCGTCAGTCTAGCTCTTGCTTAAAACTTGTCAAGGGTATTTAATTCACAGATAAATTTACTCTTCGTAAATCATTACATCCGTGATTTTATCGTATTCAAATAGTTCGTCTGATTTAAAAAATCGCTTAATTTCGGCTTTACCGGTTTTAGCTGAATCAGAAGCGTGAACTAAATTTAAATTGCTCATGCCAAAATCGCCGCGAATAGTTCCGGCATCAGCTTCTTTGGCGTTAGTTGATCCGACAATTAAACGAATCGCATCAACAATGTCAGGCCCTTGCAAAGCCATTACAATCACTGGATAAGATTTCATAAAATTTTTCAAATCGGCAAAAAACGGCTTATCTTTATGATGGGCATAATGCTCGTCCAAAACAGTATCATCCAAAGACAACATTTTAAGCCCAATAATTTTTAGACCCTTTTGTTCAAAACGGCGAATAATCTCTCCAACTAAATTACGCTGGAGAGCATCTGGTTTGAAAATAATTAATGATTGTTCCATATTGACCCTATATTTTAATGATTTCTTTAATTTTGTCAACCACTTGGCTCGGCGTGAAATTCGCCTTAACTAAATATCCTGAGGCGCCCATCTCTTCGCCTTTTTTCTTGTCAGACTCTTGGCCTAGATTAGTTAGCAAAATAACTTTGGCATTTTTAGTGTTAGCGTTCTTTTTAACCTCTTCTAAGATCATGAAACCATCAACTTTTGGCAGCATCACATCAAGCAAAATTACATCCCAGCCACCTTGAAGCGCAGTGTCTATGCCGGTAGTGCCGTCTTTAACCACCGTTAAATCAAAACCTTCGGCGTCAAAGCGCATCTTGTACATATCAATTAAAGTATCATCATCCTCCACCAACAATACTTTAAGCGGTTTATCAGCCATACGCACTTAGTATACTAAATTAAGCTAATTTATTCAATCCTAGTGTCATTGCGAGCGAACATAGTGAGTGTGGCAATCTCGTATAATAAAAAGAGATTACGACGTCGCTCCCCCTCGACAAGCTTGGGATCACTCCTCGCAATGACAGATGTTTATTCAGCAAAATATTTTTGCTCATCAATATTGATTACAATATCGCCTACTTCTATCGTGCTTAAAATTTTTGTGCCCAAGCGCTCCGCTCTTTTAATCACACGCCTTGCTGGATGGCCGTATCGGTTATCTTCGCCGGCAGAAACTATAGCAACTTCTGGCTTGGTAGCTAAAATAAATTCTTCAATTGAAGAAGTATTGCTGCCATGGTGCCCTAGCTTTAAAATATCGATATCTAAATTGTCATATGTATCAACAAGTAGCTGTTCTACTTCTTTTTCAGCGTCACCAGTTAATAACACTTTGATTTCCCCTGACTGAATTTCAAGAACAATTGAAGTATTATTAGTATTATCAAAACTTTGGCCAGAAATATTTTCTAGCGGATATAAAACTTCCAGTTCATGTATTCCCAAATCCTGACCGGCAAATGTAATTTCAGCTGTCACTTTTCGGTCATTAACTATTTTTTGCAACGTGGCATAAATTGATGAATCGTCTTCAATGCCAGTATATAAAAACTTTTTCACTTGGTAACGATTTAACACTTCAATTAAACCGACTATATGATCAGCGTCCGGATGAGTGGCAATAACTAAATCAATCGTCCGGTCATAGAACGGCAAATACTCTCCAAGTTTATAAATTACAGTGCTATCCGGACCGCCGTCAATTAAAATATCTTGTCCGTCGTTCGTTTGGATTAAAATGCTGTCCCCTTGCCCGATGTCAAAGAAGATAATTCTCCAGTCGTGCTGCTGATTTGAAAAATAAACAAATAAAAAACCTACGAATGCTAACCCAATAATTGCTATGTATATTTTTTTATGTTTCATATTATTTAGATAGAGATTCCAAATCAAGTTTGGAATGACAACCTTTTTGTCGTCCTGAAATTGATTCAGGACCTCTATCAAATTAATTCATATAAATCTAACCATTTAGGATTGACTGTATCAACCAGCTCATACTTCCACTTTCTTTTCCATGCTTTCAGTTGTTTCTCTCTCGTAATTGCATCACGAACATTAATGAATTCTTCATAGTAAATTAGCTTGGTAACGTTATACTTCTGCGTAAACCCTTTAACTGATTTTTGCTTGTGTCGCCAAACACGCTTATTCAAATCATTTGTTACACCAATATACAAAACAGTATCAATTTTATTAGTCATAATATAAACATAATATTTTTTCATAAACTCAAAGTTATAAATGGCAAGCTCGCAAAAATTTCAATTACTTTAATTAAATACGTCAGCAAAAAATACGATGGCCAAATGAATATTTGATGAATCCAAGTTAAAACCAGGCTAACAAAACTAAAGATCATCAAAAATGGCAATACGGGGAGCACCAGCAAATTAACTACTGGCCCAATTAACGACACCCGACCAAAATTCCAAAATAGTATTGGCCAGGAAAACGCTTGCGCCGATAAATTCAAAATTGTTAATGTTTTAACTCCAAATTTGTCAGGTAAATTTACCCAGCGCCGTTCTAGCCACGGCGACACTTTGATTATTCCAAGCACGGCTAAAAACGATAACTGAAACCCAACGTCATCTAAGATAATTTTGGGATTAAGCCAAATCATGGCACTTGCCACCAAAAGCAGCGCATGCGCCGACCTATTCAATCGGCCGACATATTGAGCCAATAAAATTAGCCACCCCATAATTGATGCGCGCACCGCCGACGCCGGAAATCCAATAACAATATTGTAAATAATAAGTAAGCCCGTAATTAGCCAAAACGCACGCTTCCTGCCTATTTGTTCATAAAATGCGCTAGCGAGTAGTGAAATAATAATGGCAATATGCATCCCCGAAATCGCAATCAAATGCGCTGTGCCGGTAATTGCAAATTTATCAAACAGGTAATCAGGAATGCCCTTGCGCGAACCTAAAATTAAAGCGCTTAAAATACTGGCTTGTGGCTCTGGCAAATTACGGTTAATTAGTAGTTGGAGCTTTTGTTTTATTAATAAAATAAATGCTAGCGTTTTATTGCCTTGGTTATTTTCAATTAAATTAACTACCGGATAAAAACATAGCGAGTAAATATTATGCCGCGCCGAATAACGATCATAAGAAAAACCTTCAAATGGTTCTGGCTGTTGTAGCTTGCATTTTATTTCCAGCCTATCGCCATAGTCATAGCGCGGGTATAGTTGTGTTGTCACTAATACATTGCCGGAAATTTCTTTCACGCTGCTCCCCTGCTTTAACTGACTTGTTTTAACTGAGTATTTAACATTATTAATCCTAATGTCTGGCTCTTTACTCACAATGCCTTGCAATGTAACTTCTTGGCCATTGTAAAACCAAATGTCTTGCGGCATAGTCTTTGGCACCAACACCTGATACCGCCAAACGCCGAAAAGTAAGGCAAACAACAAAATCAATGTCATTACGAGGAGCGAATAAAATGAGCGACGTGGTAATCTTTTTTCTATTGAAGAGATTGCGACGCTCCTTTTAGTCGCTCGCAATGACACATTTTTGTCATCCTGAGCGATAGCGAGGGATCTCACACTTTGACGCGGCTGAGATCTCTCCACTTCGCTACGCTTCGGTCGAGATGACGTACTGCTGTCATCCTGAACTTGCCGTGTCCGAATGGCCGAAGCATTCGGTCGGGCGGGTTTCAGGATCCCTTTAAAGAAATTCCGTAACAAGTCCGGAATGACAAGCAACGCCAAAACAACCGCCCATATAGTCCAATCAATTCGCCAATTAAAAAACGGCGCTAATGTCGCGCCGATGATGAATGAGCCCAAGCTCAATTGTAACAGTTTAACTTTGTTCAGGTTTTTTCTCCTCTTCGCCGTTGCTTACGTCCCTAATTCCCAACTGGATAAATATTGTTTTTGTTTTTCGGTTAAAGTGTCAATTTTAACGCCCATGGATTGCAGTTTCAATTTGGCAATCCACTGTTCAATGCTTTCGGGCACATTATACACTTTGTTTTCTAATTTGCCCTTGTGCTTCACTACCCACTCAGTCATTAATGCTTGCGTGGCAAAAGACATATCCATCACGGAGGCCGGATGGCCTTCGGCCGCCGCTAGGTTAATCAACCGGCCTTCAGCGAGTACATAAATTCGCTTGCCTTTGGGTAAGACATATTCGTCAACGTAGTTTCTGACATTTTTGTTTATTTTACTAGCTAGCTTGGCTAAATCCGGAATGTCAATTTCCACGTCAAAGTGCCCTGAGTTACACACCACCGCGCCGTCCTTCATCGCCTTAAAATGCTCTTGGCGCAAAACCGAAATATCGCCGGTCAAAGTACAAAATAAATCCCCAACTCGCGCGGCTTTACTCATGGGCATCACTTCAAAGCCATCCATGGTTGCTTCCAAAGCTTTCAAATGGTCAACTTCCGTCACAATCACCTGTGCTCCCATGCCCCGCGCGCGCATCGCAAATCCCCTGCCGCACCAACCGTAACCGACAGTTACAACTTTTTTACCGGCGAGCAGCATATCCGTTGCGCGAATAATTCCGTCAATCGTTGATTGTCCGGTGCCGTAACGGTTATCAAATAAGTATTTGGTTTTGGCGTCATTCACTGCCATCACCGGTACTTGCAGCTTACCAGTTTTCTCTAACGCCTTTAAACGAATAATGCCAGTTGTTGTCTCTTCCATTGAGCCGTAAATTCTATTCGCGTCTTTTTTTCGTTTCGTATGCAGTAAATGAATTAAATCCGCGCCGTCATCCATAGTCACATTTGGCTTAGCGTCAATGCCGGCGTTTAAATGTTTGTAATAGGTTGTGCGATTTTCACCGGTAATAGCAAAAACTGAAATGCCAAAATCTTTAACCAGTGAAGCCGCCGTATCATCTTGGGTGGAAAGCGGATTGGAAGCAACTAAAGTCACATTAGCCCTGCCGGCTTTGAGCGTACGCACTAAATTCGCGGTTTCAGTTGTCACATGTAAACACGCCGCCATTTTGACGCCGCGTAACGGCTTTTGTTTTTGAAAACGCTTTTTAATTGCGCCCAATACCGGCATATCGCGCTCAGCCCAAACAATGCGTTTTTTACCTCCCGGCGCTAATTTCAAACTTTTTACATCGTATTTCATAACTAAAAAAGTGTAGCAATTTTATTGTAAATAATCAATTGTCATTCTGAGCGTCAGCGAAGAATCTCATTCCTGAGATCCTCACGTCGCTCACTTTGTTCGCTCCTCAAGATGACAATCGGGAAAGCGCTCAGAATAACACTACAAAGTAGTGCCAAAATTTTTCTTATACCGCGCTTTGAGCTGACTCCACGTGAATGTGTGCGTTTGCGTGCCGTATTTTTCTACAGCATATACGGCAACCGTACTTGCCAAACGCCCAACTTTAGGCCAAGAATAATTTTCCATCATGCCTTTAATCAACCCAGCCCGGTACGCGTCTCCGGCCCCGGTTGGATCAGATGTATTTTTCGGCTTGGCGGCTGGAATTTTATATCTTTGGTTATTTTTGTTATCTTCAATAATTGAACCTTTAGCGCCTAGCGTGGTGACTACGATTGGCACTTTCTTTTTTAATTGAGACTTAGATAAGCCGGTGCGTTTTAAAATTAAAGCCAATTCATAATCATTTGAAATAAAAACATCACAACCATTTAAGCCATCTAATAACTGCTGTTTTGTTAAAACAATAATAATTTGCCCCGGATCAAAAATATACGGCGTGTTATTTTTTTTATAATATCTTGCTAAGGCGTAGGCCGCCTGCGGAGAATCCGCCGCCACGCATGCTAATTTTGCTTTTGGCAGCTTAACATTTTTATAATATCCAACCTGCTTCATTGCTCCTGGATAAAAGCCGGAAATTTGATTATCGTTTTGATCAGTCATCATGTAAGCCGCGGCCGTGGGTTCGGTTTTTATAATTTTAATAAACCGAGTTCCAATTTTATTTTGCCGTAACCACTTTTGATATTTTGAAAAATCATTGCCGGCTAGCCCAACCACTTCAACTTTTTCGCCAAGCAAAGCTAGATTGTAAGCGATATTGCCGGCTGTACCACCAAAACTTTCATTAAATTTTTCTAAATAAAAACTAACGCTAATTTGATGAATTTTGTTAGGCAAAATATGATCACTAAAACGACCAGGAAAATTCATAATCCGGTCATAAGCAATTGATCCTGAGCAATAGATCATCTATTTAGCTTTAAACCAATCTACGGTTAGCTGAATACCGTCTTTAATTTTAGTCAGCGGTTGCCAGCCTAATTCCTTTTTAGCTAGTTTACTATCCAAGCAGCTTCGCAACACATCGCCGAAACGCGCTTCCTTGTGCGGAATCACAACACTTGTGCCGGCTGCTTGCTGAATTAATTGCGCTAGATCATTGATACTAATTTCTTTCGCCGTGCCAATATTTACTGAACCGATAAAATCGCTTTCCATCGCAAGCATGTTAGCTTCCACCACATCGCCAACATAAGTAAAATCACGTGTTTGGGCGCCATCGCCAAAAATTACGCATTCTTTATCGCTTAAAATTCGACTAGCTAAAGCCGCCACAACGCCCGCCTCACCAAGAGTGCTTTGCCGCGGCCCGTAAATATTTGCGTAGCGTAAAGACACATAGGGCATATGATACATATCAAAGTAAGCGGCTAAATACAATTCAATCGTTTTTTTAGCAATGCCGTATGGTGAAAGCGGATTTTCGGCCGATTCGCGAGTTGGCAACTTTTTTGCCTCACCATACATCGCTCCGCCGGAAGATGAGAAAATAAACTTTTTCGCGCCCGCCTTCTGCGATTCATGAATCACGTTAATCGCACCTAAAATATTAGTGTTGGCATCCATGACTGGATCATCAATTGATTTACGCAAATCAATCTGGGCAGCGCTGTGAAAAACATAATCAAATTTTTCTTGGATCATTAAATCACCGAGCTTTTGGTCAACAATATCTAGCTCCACAAACTTCGCTTTGGAGTTTACATTTTCTTTAGCACCGGTTACTAAATTATCAACCACAACGACCTCATGTCCACGTTCAATCAAAGCGTCGGCAATGTGTGATCCAATAAACCCGGCTCCTCCGGTGACTAAAGATTTTGGCATATATTATTTGTCATTGCGAGCGACCATAGGGAGCGTCGCAATCCCTGAGATTACGACGTCCCCCTGCCGGAATTTATCCCGTACCACGATACGGGGCAGGGGTCCTCGTAATGACATTATTTCAACTTACTTTTAAAATACTCGATGGTTTTAGGTAACCCTTCGGCTAACTTAACCTTAGGTTCCCATTTCAACACTGTTTTGGCTTTGGTGATATCTGGTTGGCGCTGTTTAGGATCATCTTGTGGCAGAGGCTTATTTTCTACGGTTGATTGCGTTTCAGTAAGCGCAATCACCTCGTCCGCTAATTCCCGCATTGTAAACTCTTCCGGGTTTCCTAAATTGATCGGACCCGTATCATTTGAATTCATCAAGGCGATTAGACCCTTGACCATGTCATCAACATAACAAAATGACCGCGTTTGTTGACCATCGCCGTAAATAGTAATTGGCACGCCTTTAATTGCTTGGGTAATAAAATTAGATACCACGCGCCCGTCATCAATTGCCATATTGGGTCCATAAGTATTAAAAATGCGAGCAACCCTAATTTCTACACCATGCGCACGGTGGTAATCAAAAAATAAAGTTTCGGCGCAACGCTTACCTTCATCGTAACAAGCCCTCGGGCCAATCGGGTTTACATCACCGCGATACGTTTCTGGCTGCGGATGAACCGTTGGATCGCCGTACACTTCAGACGTTGACGCTTGCAAAATTCGCGCTTTGTGCTTTTTAGCTAAGCCGAGCATGTTAATCACGCCTATGGTATTGGCTTTAATAGTGCGAATTGGGTTCTTTTGATAATGGACCGGTGAAGCCGGACAAGCCAGATTATAAATTTGATCAATTTGTCCGTCATCAAAATACGGATCAATAATGTCGTGTTCATCCACTGAAAAGTTGGTGTTACTTTTTAACGCTTCTATATTATCCTGCGAACCGGTAAAAAAATTATCCAGGCATACAACAGCATGCCCTTGCTCTAATAACTCTTTACACAAATGCGAGCCAATAAACCCCGCGCCACCTGTAACTAAAATTCTCATTTTTCTTGATAGTAAATTATTCTAATGATTCCCCTCTTTGAGAATGAGGCCTGCCCGTCCTCTGGCGGGGGCAAGGGGAGGTTTTTAATAACCCCGCCACGCCTCCCCTTCTATAAGGGGAATCTTTTTATTCCACCGTTACACTTTTAGCTAAATTCCTTGGCTTGTCAACGTCATTCCCTCGCAGTGTCGCTAAATAATATGCAAAAAGCTGAACCGGAATCGCGGCAATAATCGGCGTTAGCATCTCTAAAGACTTCGGAATATAAATTACGTCATTAGCCAACTTGGCAATTTCCTTGTCGCCCTCGGTCGCAATTACAATAATTCGTCCGCCGCGCGCTTTAATTTGTTCTAAAGAGCTTATATTTTTTTCATACACACTGTCTTTTGGCATGATCATTAATACCGGCATATCTTTGTCAATAAGGGCAATCGGGCCGTGCTTTAATTCTCCGGCAACTTCACCAAAAGTATGGATATAAGCGATCTCTTTAATTTTCAAAGCCGCTTCAAGCGCGGTAGAAAAATTATACTTTCGGCCCAGCGTAATCATTTTTTCTGTCTTATGATATTTTTTGGCAATTTTTTCAATCTTTTTTGCTTCACTGCCTAAGAATTGTTTTACCAGCTCCGGCATTTTGTACAATTCCTCGACGATGCGCTTGCCCATAATGTGAGACATTTCCCGTTGCCGACCTAGCAAAACAGTCAGCATTGCCAAAACCGTCAGTTGGCTTGTATATGCTTTAGTTGAAGCCACACCAATTTCTGGACCCGCGTGATTATAAACTCCAGCATCTGACAACCTAGCTATCGCTGAGCCCACACAATTAACAATACCGATAGTCAAAATACCCTTGCGCTTAAATTCTTCCAGCGGCGCGATAACGTCAGCCGTCTCGCCAGATTGGCTGATAAAAATTCCGGCGGTGTTTTTAGGGTCAGCCACAACCTTGCGGTATCTTAATTCCGACCCTTTTTCAACATCAGCTTGGATCCCGGCATATTCTTCCAACATTAAACGCCCTGCCACTGCCGAGTAACTAGCGGTTCCCATGCCCACAAAAATAATTCGTTCAATATATTGCAACTGTTGATTGACTTGCTCCAAGCCGCCCAACTTGACTAACCCATCTTCCAAATTCAACCGGCCACGCATAGTGTTGGTTAGTGATTCTGGTTGTTCATAAATTTCTTTAAGCATAAATGTGTCATAACCGCCCTTTTCTGCTTGTTCCAAGTCCCACTCCAATTCGTCTACTTCCTTATCAATGTCTTCGTTTTCTAAATTGAAAATACGATGTCCTTGAGGTGTTACTACTGCCAATTCCCCGTCATCTAAATAAATCACTTTATTAGTGTATTCTAAAACCGGCGTGGCGTCGGATGCGATAATGTAATCATCTTGACCAATGCCAATCACAAGCGGGCTACCTTTTTTGGCCACCACTAATTTATCTGGCTCGTCCTTATTGATTACTACCAAACCATACGCACCTTCCACTTGACGCAAAGCGTGGCGCACGGCTTCTTCTAGGCTTGGAGTATGCTTTAAATGTTTCTCAATTAAGTGGGCTAAAACTTCCGTGTCGGTGCCAGAGTAAAAAGTGTGACCTTCTTTCGACAATAACTCTTTTAAAACTCGGTAATTTTCAATGATGCCGTTGTGAATTAACGCCACTCTTTTCTCCGGTCCGTAATGCGGATGGGCATTGGTTTCATTCACTTCTCCATGCGTTGCCCAACGGGTGTGAGCAATACCAGTTGTACCGGTATATTTTTTACTTTTGGTAACCTTTTCTAAATTTGATATTCGCCCAACTGCCTTAGTCACATCCAGCTCGCCTTCATTAATAATCGCAAGTCCGGCCGAGTCATAACCGCGATACTCCAAACGCTTCAACCCGCCAATAAGGACCGGGTAAATGTCTTTTCTTCCAACGTAGCCAAT
>PEZZ01000007.1:1514-16938 GCA_002773845.1 Candidatus Buchananbacteria bacterium CG10_big_fil_rev_8_21_14_0_10_42_9 | reverse complement strand
TTATTTTTTCCTAGCTTTAGGTTTGTGAAAAAATTTAGAAAACATCCATTCGTCTTGTCCCGGGTAGAAATGATGTTTAAGCGCCGCGTCAACTTTAAATCCCACTTTCTTATAAAACGTTTGAGCGAGTTTGTTGTTATAACGGGTTAATAAAAATAATTTTCGCAGCTTGGCGCCAGATCGACGATATTCTTGTTTTAGCTCTTTTTCCAAGACGCCAACAAGCTTGCGGGCAACCCCCTGTCCTCGCCATTTTGGCAATACCACAATATGATCAAGTTCAGCTAAACCATGTTTTGGGCGCCCATGTTTTTTGTAACTAATCAAGCCTATCAAATCTTGACCAACCGAAGCTATCAAATATTTATTTCCCTTAGTAAGCTCATTTAAAAACAGCCGGCGACCTTCAGCCGCGTTTTTTATATTCATGAAACTGAATAGGAGCTTGCCGACTCCCGTGGCGTCTGATTTTTTAGCTTTTCTAATTGTTACTTTCATTAGCTTTAACGCTATGCTCTAAATAAGCTTTAATAAAGTTATCCAAATCACCGTCCAGCACCACGCCAGGATTAGACGTCTCAAAATTTGTGCGGTGATCTTTGACCATATGGTACGGGTGAAGGACGTATGAACGTATTTGATTGCCCCACGCCGCCGGTAATACTTCGCCCCGAGCGCTGTCCTGCTCTTTTTGGCGCTCCTCCATCTTACGTAAAAATAGCTTAGATTTCAAGATCTTAAGCGCGGTCGCCTTATTTTGGGCTTGAGAACGCTCATTTTGGCAACTAACCGTAATGCCGGTTGGTACGTGCACCATGCGCACCGCCGAGTCGGTAGTATTAACGCTTTGGCCGCCCTTGCCGGAAGAACGAAACACATCAACGCGTAAATCTTCATCCTTAATTACTACATCTTCGTCGGTCAACTCGGGAAAAATTGGCACTACTTCAACCAAAGCAAAAGAGGTGTGACGCATTTTCTCGGCGTCAAAAGGCGAAATGCGCACCAACCGATGTGTGCCGGCTTCGGCTTTAAGATGCCCAAAGGCATACCGGCCGCTAACTTCAATTGATACGCGCTTGACCCCAGCTTCATTACCTCGTGCCTCATCTATCACTGTTGTTGCCCACCCCCGCTTTTCACAAAAGCGCAAATACATCCTCATTAACATCTCGGTCCAATCTTGGGCTTCAGTTCCGCCGGTGCCAGCATGGATAGTTAATACCGCATCAGACTTATCATGCTTTCCGGAAAACAATAAAAAGAACTCGCGTTCTTGATATTGCTTGAGCAATTCCTGATATTTACGGTTAAGTTCTTTTTCTAAACTATGATCATCAGCCTCAGCTAATTCTTCGGCCAGGCTTTTAGCCGATTCAATTTCACTGCTTAAATTATCCCAAGCAAGAATATCTTGCTTAAGGTGCTCTGCTTCCTGACTTACTTTAGCCGCCCGAGATTGATCTTGCCAAAAATCCGGAGCCGCCATCTCTTGCTCAAACTTTACTAACCTTTGCTTTAACCCCTCAAGGTCAAAGTAACCTCCGCGCATGAGAGATTTTTTTATCTAAATCTTTCAAGTTAGTAATTAATTCGTTCATTTTATTTCAGCATAGGGGTACAACCCAATTCCTTGTCCCAGGCGGTTTGCGTGACTTGGGGATTACATTGGCAAAATGATCCAAATTTATTCGTCTCCCATTGGCCACCGGTTGTGAGGCATAGTTCACGAGCCTCTAGGTTGGTGCTAATGCGTGATTCAGGAATATAGATACATGATTCAAACACAGGATCAGTTCCGTCTTCATCCGGTTTATAAATAACTTCACAGTGCGGATTAGCAACACATTGCTCTTCAGCTAAAAACCAACATTTGCTAATAGTGAAAATATAATCTTGCACTTTTTTATCCGAAAATCTAGAAAAAATAAAAATAAAAAACAGCGCAAATATCGCGAAAATAAAAAAGAAGGTTAACAAATTGACCGTTTTTTTCTCCATAATCAACTATAAGTATATCACAGATAGGCCGCTTTTAAAACAATATCTGATAGCCTTGCGCAACTTGTGCGACTGCGCTATAATGATATATCAAATTATTATTAATAATATGAATTATGCATCATCAATGTAAATGCCACGCCAACGAGGCGGATTTCCAAGTCGGCCAGCCGGCTCCTGATTTCAGCCTTGACGCTTATGTTGGCGGCGTAGTCAAAAAAGTCGGTCTTAAAGACTATAAGGGCAAGTGGATAGTTCTTTTTTTCTATCCCGAGGACTTTACCTTTGTTTGCCCAACCGAAATTAAAGGTTTCGCCAAGCACGAAGATAAATTTAAAGAAAAAAATGCTGTAGTCATCGGCGCTTCAACTGATTCAGTTCACTCTCATAAAGCTTGGTTTGAAAAAGATTTACAAGAGGTCAAATTCCCAGTTCTGGCTGACACAGCTCACACTTTAAGCCGTAGCTATCATGTTTTGATCAAGGATAAAGGGATTGCTTTGCGGGGAACGTTCATTATTGATCCGGAAGGCGTACTGAAATACATTGTAGTTTCGGATCTCAATGTCGGCCGCAGCGTTGGTGAAACCTTACGTGTTTTAGAAGCCTTACAAAGTGGCGACTTGTGTCCGGTTGAGTGGGAGCCCGGAGAAAAGACTTTAGGCAAAGCCTAACGCAATAAATATAAAAACACCGCCTTGGGGGCGGTGTTTTTTATATGGCTTTTTGCCGCTATTGATTTATATTTAAATTTTTAATCAAGTCATTAATCTGATTATCATTGACTTGGTCGTTTGGCTGAATACTGCCAAAGCCAGGAAAGGAATTAAGCAATGACCTATAGCGATTAACTACATCTTCAAATAGCGGAGGAATATAGATAATCCCCAAAATAATGGGAATAATAATTATAAATATTTTCAAATACCCTTTTATGCGCTGACTAAAAATCCAAGTATTAACTTTTTTGGAATGATGCAAAAGTTCATCCAAGCGGTCTGAATTTTTTTCCACTGCCTCCCGTAAATCTTGCTGCTCGGCCAAAATATCTTCAAGCAGCTCAATTTTCATATCTGACTTTGGCGTTTCTGGTTTTGATTTTATACTGTCCATATTTTTACTCAAATTGATCTGGTGGCTGGATGGATCGGGAGTAAACTAAAAAGATAGTATCCCCGCTTCTCAATTCAATATCCACTACTGAATCGTAAGGCTTCTCGTTGTTAATTTTATAATCCCAATAATGGCCATCGTCACTTCGCGAAGCTCCATCAATACTAATAATTGGCGAGCCATAATAGCCAGAACTTCGTTTACTGTAATCAATCACTAAGGGCAGATCGTTTTCTTTAGCTACGGCCGCTAAAACATCTAAAACTGTCGGGCGATTTGGTAAAACCCTAACGTTATTGTAAGTGTCTACTCGCCCATCAGAATAATCAACTACTAAGGTAACAGAAATATTTTCAATAATATTATTAGCCGATAAATTATATGGCAAAGCTATTAAATCCTGACCTAATAAAAAACCAATAATTAAAAATGCTACCGGGCTGATAACTCTAAGGATTCTCAAATTCATATTCATATTTTACCACACCCAAATACTATTGCCTAATCAAATATTTTTTGCAGTGATAAATGTTTTCTCCAAGCTTTGCGCCACATTACCATAAGTGTCAGAAGATGAAACTTTGAAATAATATGTGGTGTCGGGGAGCAAGTTTGGTAAGCTAAATTTATGTTGCGTAATATAATTACTGTCAGCTACGAGCTGAATATATTCACCGGGCTTCGTTCCAACCTCAACAACACTATCGGCTAACTCATTGGTTGTCCAACTGATGTCAACGGAGCTCCTTCCAATATTATAAACCGTAACCCCGGATAAAAATGGTGATGCTACGTCAAATGCCAAGTTAGTTGTGATAAACGAAAATCCATCTCGGCTTGCGGCATTATTTTCTTCATCGGATGAACTGACTTTGTAATAATAAGTGGTGCCTGGATTAAGGCCTTCAAGCAAGATGGAATGTTTTTGAGATAAGTAACTGCTACTTGTAGCCTTGGTGTAACTGCCTTCTACTAGTCCATACTCGACGATTGAAGTAGCAGGCTCGTTTGTAGTCCATTTAACCCATGCCCTGGTCTGATTAACGCTGGAATGATTAATATTGTATATGGTCGGGGCTTCTTGGTCGTAAGGTGGCGATACACCAGCAGCATAATTAAAAGTACGGAAAACAAAGTCTTCTAAGGAATTTAAATTACTATTAGCGTCGGCCGATTTAATCTTAAAATAATAATTAGTATCCTTTTGTAAATCATTAATTATTGCATTATGAACTGTTGTCCTTTCAGCATCAACATAATTCAAATTATACTCATCAATATTTATGCCGTATTCAACCACCGTTGAAGCTGGTTCGTCGGTCATCCAAGTCACTGACACACTGCCGGGTCCAGCATCAATTATCATTATACTGCTAATCTCTGGCGCCAATTGATCAGCCGCGGTACTGCCATCAGTTATCAAAATACCAAAGTTTATGCCGTTTCCGTAAGTAGGTACTTTGGTTGAAACGACCCCCTTATCAACATTAATTGAAAAAGCGGCTCCCCGCTCAACGTCAATATTGTAATCTAACGCTGATTCAATCGGCGCACCAATAGAATATTGACTAAAAACAGTTTCCGCCATTGGGATAATTCTTGTCTCCCACCGCTCGCCAAACAAAGCGGCGGCCACATCAGCCTTTTGGATGTGGCGCAACACCCCTTGGCTACTAACAGCATACACTTTTGGATCGGCAATTTGCCAAGGCGTATCATTGGTTACTGCTTGCACCAACTTAAGGCCTGGCCGAGCATTAACGTTGCTGGCCAAAGGAAATGATACCACTTCTGCCGGCGATAATGTTTCTATATCGTCAAAATCTGAATACCAGGTATTAAATATCTGAACCGAAGGAAAAACATAGCGTCGATTATCGCTACCTAAAAAATAAATTGAAGCACTATTGCTGGCCTTAATTAAACGTCCGATATTCTTACCCAAAATTTTTGAGCTTACTTCACCACCAATATCCAATTGATTGAATTCCTCCTGGGAGATTATTTTGACAATTGAAAAAGTGTTAAAAAAATTAAAAAAAACATCAACTGAAGGAAAATTATAAATCATATTGTCCGCGCCAACATAATAAAGCGTAGCTTGCTCGTTTAACTTAACCACATCGCCGGAACTGATGGCTTGAACAGAGCCGCCGAAAACAAAAAAACTCCCCCACAAGCAGGAGAGTATTATAATCCTAAAATAAAATTTTGGCATCTTACTTCATCTTGCGCCTGATAAAGGCTGGGATATCTAACTCTTCCGTTTCGTTCATGGACGTCTCTGGTTCTGCTTCTTGTTCCTTAGCCTTTTTCTTAGTCGTTGGCGCCACTTTACGCTGTAATTTTTTTATGCCAAAAATACTTTCTTCTTTTTCTTCTTCAGTTTTTTCCTTAGGCCTTACTCGCTCCTCGACAAACTGTGTCGGTTGATAATTAGCCTCAGCCGCGACTTCACTAAAACCCTCGCGATCGGAAAATCCAGTCGCCACCACCGTTACTCTTATTTCGTCTTTTAAACTCTCATTAATAACCGCGCCAAAAATAATCTTAGCGTTCGGATCGGCCGATGCGGTAATTACTTTAGCCGCCTCGTTGACTTCATTCATAGTCATTGACGGGCCACCAACCACGGTAAATAAAATTCCTTTAGCCCCATCGATAGTCACGTCTAATAAAGGGCTAGTAATTGCCGCTTTAGCCGCCTCGACCGCTCGATTTTCGCCTGACGCTTTTCCAATACCCATTAAGGCGGTTCCGGTTTCTTTCATAATTGTTTTAACATCAGCAAAGTCAACGTTGATGAGGCCCGGTACAGTAATCAGCTCCGCTATGCCTTGCACGCCCTGCCGCAATATTTCATCAACGTATGAGAAAGCTTCAAGTAAAGAAGTTTTTTTATCAATGACTTGCAGAATTCTGTCATTGGGAATCGTAATGATTGCATCAACGCTATCCCTAAGTTGAGATAAGCTACGATTAGCAATATCCATTCGTTGCTGGCCTTCAAATGAAAATGGTTTGGTTACAAAAGCAATAGTCAAAGCGCCCGAATCTCTCGACAAACTTGCGATTCTTGGCGCCGCCCCTGAACCGGTTCCACCGCCAAGGCCACAAGTTATAAAAATCATATCTGATCCGCGTACGTGTTCGCGAATGTCCTCAGCGCTCTCTTCAGCTGCCTTCTCACCAACCTCAGGATTCATGCCCGCGCCCAAACCGCGGGTAACCATTTTCCCAATATGCAACTTTTGCTTAGCTTCATTATTATTTAAAGCCTGAATATCAGTATTAACTGCCACGAAATCAACCCCCCGAATACGAGATTGTACCATCCGATTGACAGCGGCCCCTCCCGAACCACCAACACCAACGACTTTAATTTTAGCAAATGTTTCAATCGCCGGTTTTCTTTCAGCCATAAAATTATTTTGATCTAAATGATTTGAAAATATTCTTGCCTTTTCGAAATAAACCTTCGGCCCGTTTTTTAACTGTGCTAACCGACAACATCTGCTGCCAAGATCCACCGCCCTGCTGTTGGGTAACTTGATTCCCCCATAGCACCAATCCCACAGCGGTAGTAAAACCTAAGTCATTGACTTTATCAACGGCAGAAGTAATGTTAATGGGCTCACCAATGCTGGCCGGTAATCGTAATTTAGTCTTGGCTAAATCTACTACCCCAGGCAACTTGGCGCCCCCACCGGTTAGAATTACGCCTGCCGGTAATTTACCACTTCTGTCTATTTTTTTCAACTCATTATCAACTTTTTCTAAAATCTCTTCGGCCCGGGCGCCGATAATTTCCGACACATAGCGCTTAGAGACCATGTTGCTTTCTTCGCCTTCTAGTTCGCCAATATCAATTTCGTCGCGCTTAGTTAATCCTTTGGCTAAAGCCGCTCCGTGCTCCAATTTTACTTTCTCGGCGGTATCAATGGAAACGCGTAAACCAATCGCCAAATCAGAAGTAATGTGTTCTGAACCAATCGGCAAAACAGCGGTATGCAATATATCCCCTTCTTCAAAAACAACTAAGCTGGTATTGCCGCCGCCAATGTTAACTACTACCGAACCGAGTTCTTTTTGCCGTTGCGTTAGTACGGCCTCCGAAGTTGCCAAAATAGACAGCACCAAATCTTCAATGTTTACAGTCGTGCGATAAATCGCTTTAGTTAAATTTCTAATTTGAGAAGCTAAGCCTAAAATAATTTGAGTATCAACCTCAACTCTAATTCCTGTCATACCAATCGGATCTTTAATCCCCGCCTGCCTGTCAACGGTAAAACTTTTAGGAATAACGTGGAGAATTTCATAATTAGGTGGTGTGGAAACCGTACGGGCCGCTTCAATCGCGCGGATAACGTCGTCTTCCCTAATCTCACCATCCGCCCGTGATACTGCCACCACGCCCTTGCTACTTTGGGAAATGATGTGGCTGCCTGAAATTCCAGCCCACACATCTTGAATAGGCTGGCCGACCATCCGCTCAGCCTTTTCCAAACACGCTGATATGCAAGACACCGCGTCTTCAATGCTGCTAATCACGCCCTTATTAATACCAACGGACTTAACTTCCGCCGCGCCAACAATATGTAAATTATCATCTTGGCCAACTCGCTGGCCCACAACCAAACGTACATTAGTTGAACCAATGTCTAATCCGGCAATAATTTCGTTTCTAGGCATGTAAATTAAATCAAATTATGTATCGGTTAAATATTATTATAACAGACAATAAACAATTTTACGAGCTAAGCTTGGCCGCAATATGTGGCACAAAAATGATCAAACCTATAACTACCGCCCCAACGGTAGCCAATAAGACCGCAGCAGCCATAACATTTTTAGCCTGCTCGGCATAATGATGAATGCGGGGCTGAATCACATCAATCGTTCGTTCAAAAATGGTATTAATTAATTCCATCACTAGCACCATGCCGGATACTAAAAGTAAAACAATCCACTGCCAAGCCGGAAGATTAAAATACAAAGCCGCTAAAATAACTAAAACAAAAATAAAAAGCTCAATCCTAAAATTTTGCTCATGTTGCCACGCCCAACGTAAACCCTGCAAGCCGTAACGAAAACTTTTAAACAATATTTTTGGCTTCATTAAATTTTGGCTAATATTTTGTGCTCCAATGATTCCATAATCATCAACTGTTTTTGGGAATCATGTTGATAGCCCAACAAATGTAACACGCCGTGGATAAAAAACCAAATTAACATCAAATCAAATTCAACTTTCTGCTCAGTCGCCTGATTTTTAATATAACTCCAACACAATACAACTTCACCTAAATAATTTTCGTCCAACCTATCAATTTTTTGTTTAACTTCAGCCTCCGGAAAACTTAAAACATTAGTTGCCGCATTAATGCCGCGGTAAGTGAAATTTAATTTTCTCATCTCTTTTTGCCCAACAATAGCTAAGGATACGTGGCCTGATTTTTTCAAATTTAATTCTCGAACAATTATTTTAACCAATTTGACCCAAAAATCCTTTGGTTTTACTTTTCCAACCTTCTGGTTAACTTCAATTTCAATCATTAAATTGATTTTAAGCTCCTCACCATCATTTCCAAAACATTCGGATAACTAATCACATTATCTGTCCCCAAAGTATAAGTTACAAAATAATATGAACTGGAATTTTCTGCGGGCATAATTATAGCGTTGAGCTTGTCAGAACTTAACAATATAGTATTATTGTTGATTGATAGTTGCTGGCTTTTAGATTGCGGCAACAAATTGAAAAATAATCCAGCCGGTGTCAAATTCGTCGTATTATCGCGAACTTGAATTTCTATCTTACTGCCACCTGGAATAATCACGATGATTAAACGATCGCTTGATGAACGCCTCGGCGCACCCCAGGACTTAGGAATTAAAACTTGATAGCCAATCGTCTCATTTTGAAAAACGTTAACTAAGCCGGCGCTAACTAAATCTTGGGACGAACTAGGGTCGTAACCGTTAAGCACTTCTTCAATATCGCTAAACCCGTCACCGTCGGTGTCGCTATTATTTCTGCTAGACCCAAACAAGACCTCCTCGGGGTCGAGCAGGTCGTCAGCATCAATATCATTCCCAAGCGTCGGGCTGGGAGGTGCGGCAGTCGACGGAGGCGTTGGCGGGCTAGCATTAATGTTGAGATTGGCATTGACATTAATATTACTAGGCGGCGGAGATTGATTCGTGTTAGTCACTGGCGGGGAAACATTTGGCAATTGAGTATTAGCATTGACTTCACTTGTGACATTTTGCGTTGGAGTTGTCGGCGGCGTATTAACTTGCCTTAAAGTTTGCGTCAACCAAAAGCCAAAACCAAAAACTAAAGCCAGCACAACTACTACCACAATCAAAATAACCATTAATTTAGTGTTGGATTGCTTAACCCTTTGGTAAAACTCCTTTGGCATCACATGAATACGCCTGTCTAAATCGGGCGGCAATGTCGTCATCTCAGATTTGCGCCGAGAGCGCTTGGGAGCCTTAACCTTTGACTTCTTTGACTTAGAGTCAATTCCAAACATTTAAATTTTCAGTTGGGTTATTCGGTTTCCAATAATCGACCTGGACCTTTGGGGTCGTAACCGGCCCTAATTTCGTCAGCGTCCGAAAACCCATCGCCATCAGTGTCGGCGTTATTAGGGTCGGTCTTAAAAATTTTAACTTCATCGCGATCATACAACCCATCGCCATCCGTATCAACTTTGGTTGGGTCAGTGCCGTAAGTACTTTCTTCCTCGTCTGTCAAACCGTCACTGTCGGTATCCACCGCAATTGGCGGGGCGGGCTCAGAAGGAGTCGGTGGGGTAGGCGTAGCCGCATTGACATTTGTATTACTATTTACATTGGCTTGATTATCTGGTGTCGGAGAAGTAGTTTGGGCAGGCGTTGTCACATTCGGCTCATCCGGTAAAGTCGCGCCAAAAAATCTTAAATACACAAAGTAACCAGCCACCGCTAATACGACTACACCCAACACAATGCCTAATATCACTAATATAATTCTACGGCCACTGGCTTGCGGTTCGGCTTCAATCGGCGGCGTTGGTATCGGCGGACCAGCCCTATTCGGATCGACCGGACCGTCAGAAGTTAAAACTTTTGGCGAAGCAGGTGTGGTTGACGGTGGAGTTTTATCTACGCCAGATAAAATATCTTCCGCCGTACCGCCGTCTGATGGTTCTGTTTTAGGCGATGAACTTGGCGAAGTTGAATCAGTGGGAGGTTTAAGCGCGGGCGGAGGCGGCGGTGGAGTTAAACCGCCTGACGACGGGGATGAAGGCGCGGGCGGAGGCGGAACAGGAGAAGCTGGTGGGGTTGGCTGTTTTGAGTCAGCTGGCGGAGGTGGCGGTGGAGGGCTTGGCATAGCAGCTAGCGTAGAGGGCGGTGTTGGTGTTGGTGTCTTGGGTGGGCCCGGCATTAATGGGCTAGCCGAACCTGGCGATTGACCTGCCTCGCCAGATAATGGCTGCGTTGGAACTGGGATTGGAGATGATACTGGATTAGGCTGCCCCCCTGACTGCTGCAATTGCTGTGATTTGTCATCATCAAACATATTCGTATATTATTATTTACTTTTTATTGACGACGTAGGGCGAGAGAAAAGAAAATGCACACATTTTCTTTTCCGAGCCGAGCCTGCCTGTCCGGTAGGCAGGGAGTCATCACAGGGTACATACCCGCCGTTTGCGGCGTCTCCTCCCAATCCTCCATACGGAGGATTGCGGATCTATGGTTTCCCCTGGGGTTCCTACCCTTTATAGTATAACGCATTTAGCTCATAAATAAAACTAATTGACACTCACAACACTGTAAAAAGTGCTAGGGCTTGATTGATTGTTATATTCTGTTTCAATCCAATCGGCAGACCGAACGGTTTGAGACATTCTAATTTCGTCCATGCCGCCCCCGAAGCGGTTGGTCGTCACATTTTGCTGGGCAGCTACTCTCAAAGAACCGTTGTAAACACCCGATGCCAGGTCACTGCTATTTACCGTATCCCAAAGCTGCCCATTCAGATAGAAAGAAACGGTACCATTATTAAACGTCGCCACAAGGTGGCTTGCAATGCCTGGAGTTAAAACCAGCGAGCTTTTGGCAAACCCGGCCGAGTTGGCAAGCCCAAGCCGCGGTTGGCCATTATCAATCCCGTACCAAAATACGCTACCAGGTCCGCCGAGATCAAAAAATCCATTATGTTGGGAAACAATTGGGTCAAAGCCAACGATAGTATCAAGATTAACCCAGGCTTCAAAAGTCATCTGCGCCAACCCTTGCATTTGCGAAGTCACGCCATAGTCAATGTATCCGCCGTTAAAAACATACGCGCCGTTAATGCCAACGCCCGGCCCCAAAGAACCATTAGCGGTACCGTTCGCCACATTCCCGGTTGAATCGCTATATGACGAAGTATCCATGTGCCACACTGCGGTGTAGTTGCTATCCCACACCAAGGTCGCATTTTCTTGTGATGCGGTAATAGCCGAATTGCCGTAGAACATTCGCAGTTCAGTATCGGCATTTGATGATAGTGCTGGCACACGAACCCACATCACGATCTTTCCGGTTGCCGGATCGTATGATTCAATTTCGTGATTTAGTAAAATATTATTCTTGGTCGCAAAAACTATATCGTAACCGTTGCTATTTGTAACCTGCCCGCCATTGGCGACGGTTCTCAAATCAGCGTTTGTTAGGTTGATTAGCACCGGAAAGTTTTGCTGGTCACTAGGCACCTTGCTGCTATCCACAATTATTTGCTTAAGGTGGCTGTAGCCGGCTAACGATTCAATCACGCAACTACTGGAACATCCATCGCCGTTGGTACCGTTGCTATCGTCACATTGTTCATTGCCGTCGTTAAGCGACCCGCCCGTACCGACTTGGTTCGGCGTTTGCTTAATGCCGTCGCCACAATAAGTTAAATTAACTAAGGTGCACGAACCGCTACAGCCTTGGTTCACTCCAACGCCATCAGTGCCATCACATTCTTCTGTCCCCTGTTTAACGCCATTACCACAAAGCTGCACGGTGGAACCACAATCTACCGCGCACTGTCCAGGCTGGCCATTGAGGACGCCATCATCACAAATTTCACCATTAGCCGAATCGGTGTTGCCATCACCACAGTATGGCCCGGTACTTGAAACATTAGTACAACTTGACCCACAAACCGTACACGTTGCTTGGCCGTATGAGCAGCTTTCGGTAACCGTATTACCATCATCACATTGCTCGGTTCCTTCTTGCGTACCATTGCCACACACTTGACTGGCCGAACACACGCTTGGCTCACCGGTACAAGAATATCCTGATTCAATGGTACAGCTTGTGCTACAACCATCGCCGCTAGCGGTATTGCCATCGTCACACTGTTCCAAGGTGCCGCTACCAGATCCGCCGCCGGTACGACAGGTAGCGTCCTTACCAACAAAGCACGGATCGGCACCTGGACCACCCTGCCAGCTATTATCAATTTGCACTTCGCCTGAAATATTACACGAATCGTAATGACCGTTAATAGTGTTACTGCCGGCAATTCTGGTATTCCTTAGAACTTGAACATTAGTCGCATCACAGTAACCACCAGCGTCTTCACCAAGGAGATATTGCGCCCACTGCGAATTTTCAAAAATATTATCGGCTATGACTGTGTTTGGTGTATTAATCCAAGCACTCGCCCCATTTCTAATATCAATGAAATGGTTGTACTGAATCAGTCGTGACGGTGCGGAACCATTACCATGTTTATCTCGCACACCGTAATCAACATCGCCAATATCATTACCTATTACGTAATACGCTCCCGTTCCGCCAAATGATTCAACCCCCGCGGCCTGCGGCTGACCGCTGGTATGAACGACGTCATAAATTAAATTATTCTCAACTAAGATATTATTGCCGCGATTTATGTAAACACCCGCGCCATTATCATCAGTTCTGACATTATGAATAGTATTATTGGTAACAGTAATGTTATTGGTGTTGGCGTTATTGTATCCAACCATAATACCGGCTACAAACCCGCCTTGTAATTCTAATCCATCAATTGTCACGTCGCTAGCATTTTGAATGTAAAAGATGGAACTAACCCAATCGTTTTCACATAAATTTTGAGTGGAATTTGACGCAATAATCTTTGGGCTTTCGCCAGGATATGCCTTAACAGTTACTCCCGACTTTGGTTTTAAACAATTATATTGGGTGCTCCCGACTGCGCCATAGGTGCCATTTCTAAGATAGACAAAATCCCCGGCTGATGCGGCATTAATCATCGCTCTAAGTTCTCCTGGACTCGCTTCCGTACCTGTGCCAGTAGCCCCTGGGGCGGCGTAATAGCAAGTACCACTTAACGCCTCACAGCCTCCGCCGCTTCCTCCACCGGTTGAATCAATGATGCCGTTACCGCATTGGGCCAAAGATTCAATTTGACAGCTGGAGTCGCAACCGTCTCCACCTGTAGTGTTACCATCGTCACATTGCTCGCCTGGCTCTAAGGTACCATTACCACAAGCCGGTCCGGTAGGAACATTTGGCACGCAACCAATTCTATTTTGAGAAATCACAAATGAATCAAACAGCCGGTCCTGTGCCACTGGTGACCCTCCGCCCCAATAGGTTTCTAACATCACGCCGTTCAAACCGTAATTTGACCAAGAATTTACCCAATCAAGGTTTGTATGGCTTGTTTGCTGTACGCCATCAAGCCAATACTGGAATTGGCCGTTAGTTTGTCCCGCATCGTTTAGCTTAATGCGCCCCTCAATGCAATGCCACTGATTGGAAAGCATCGGGTCGTTACCGATTTGCAGTCCAAGCCAGTTATAATTATTGATATCATTCCATTTAGTCGTGACAACATTGCCGGTGCTATCAACGCCGCTTGCCGGATCGGTTGAAAGATATGGGGAATTAGTGCCGCTACTCCAGATATGCCCCATCATCGCGTTTGGCCCCCACGGATCACCCGACGCCGTGATAAAGGCGCGCGAACTCTTGTCCGGCCAGCCTTGAAACCCGGCCGGATTATCGTGCTTAACATAGTAGCGCCAATAAATTTGACGGTAATCTTGCGTGTCAAACTGCGGTCCGCTTTGATAATTATTGTGATTAAATGGCGCCCGGCCAAACCCGCGGCGTAATGTTCCGGGTGAAATATCACCCACACGATAATGCGCTTTGACCGAATTAGAACCATTCGCGCCATCAGTTGATATTACCGCTAGCGGCGTTGAATCTGGCGGATCATAATAAATATCGGTGTATTTTTGATTCAAAGTTAAGCTGGTATCTTCAAAATCGTCACACCACATCCAATCCGGATGCACAGTTTGCCAATTATCACATTCGTTTAGAGCAATATTTACGCTTTCATTTTGGCAGGCACTGGAACAGCCGTCCCAATTATTAGTATTACCGTCGTCACATTGCTCTCCGCTACCCAAGATGCCGTCACCGCAAACCGCCACCGACGATCCGCCTTGGCTAACAGGAGCGCCGCAAGTTGGGCCAACGCTATAAATATGAGCGTTATCAGAATACATTTCAAAAGGTGTATTTACGCGCGCGGTTAATGTCATCTGTACTGTGTCAAAACTGGTAATTCCTGATACAATGGTAGGGCCATATGAATCCAAAGCTAAGTTATCGTCAATGTAAACCTTGACGTTACCGGCACTACCTTCAGCTACATACACAACGGCAGTAAATTTAAACCACTTATCTTTGGGATAAACATAATCCCCTCTTTCTACCCCGTATGGACCAAGCTTGTCGCGGTTTACTGTTACCCGATACGGGCTATCTTCAATCTGCAATCTAAAGCCAGGATTGCCTGATTGAGTACTGTCCTCAAAATCCATCACTGTTACTCGGCCAGTGGAGCTACTTGGTATATAATACCAGACCTCTGAAACTACTGTATCGCCCCGCCTAAAGTCAAAACCTTTGCGAGCGACCATGGCTTTACTCGTGCTGCCGCCATCTTCAGCTTGAGCGAACGGCACATAACTTCTGGCTGATTTTGTTCCGTCTTGAACAATGGATTGATTCACGCTAATACTAGCTGGACTTGGATTTGGGTTATTTTGCACCGGTTTAACCAACTTATATGTCCAGTTCGGCCCGGCCGGCTGTCCGCCAACTTGACCGTCCTTGCAGTCATTAAGGCCGCCGGTGCAGTTCTCAAAACTATGCGACCAATTACACGCCAAGCTGGTTGAAGCCGAAGGCGATGGAACTCCAGGTGGCGGCCCGCTGGTACTTTCATTTTGACACGCGCTGGAACAACCGT
>PEZZ01000007.1:0-1505 GCA_002773845.1 Candidatus Buchananbacteria bacterium CG10_big_fil_rev_8_21_14_0_10_42_9 | reverse complement strand
CCGTATTGCCGTCATCACATTGCTCAGTTAGCTCAAGTAAGTCGTTGCCGCAGATAGGCGAACCGCTTGAAGTCGGAGTTGAGCCTGACATAACGTTACTAATTTGAGCCACATCTAAAGCAGAACTATAAACGTAAAAATTATCTAGCGATAAGCTATACGGAAATGAATTTGGCCCGTCACTGTCAGTAAACACGCCTGAATTGACGGTATCGTCAACCGCGCCGATGATACGCTTAGAAATATTGATATCATCTTTAGGAGAAATAATTGGGTTAGCCGTACTGCCTTGCGTCACACCGCTTGGCGCTCCATTAATAAAGAATTGGACTTGCCCAGCCGGTCCGCTCTGCCACGTTACGGCAATGTGATCCCATTGAAAATTAGATAAGGTTGGATTAGACACCGTTCCGGTTGCACAATAAATAGACGCGTTGGTTCCGTCAGACAACCATAAAAATGGGCTCCGTGCGCCGCCGCAGGCCGCGCCGGTTGGGCCGATACCAAAAATATAGCTGTAGTCTAAAGCCGAGCTACCTTGCGAAGACAAAATGGCGTTTAATCCATCGTCAACGCCGCTTACCCATGCCGCTAATGTAGCCTGTTGGCCAAGTTCTAAGTCTTGCGAACTGGATACCGGAATAGACATATAAGTGCCGGCATCGCCGCCAAGCCTCAATGACCCCCAGGCGAAACTGGAACCCGGACCGATTGTACCGGTATCATTAGAAACTCCTGTTGGCGCCGTGTCATTAGCTGTCGTGCCTGACCCTTCATCAAATTCAAAAGCGGCTACTAAGTCACAGGTGCCATTTCCAGGATTAATATTTGGATCATTATCATTGCAATCCGTTGCCGCGCCGGCTGAACAGCTAGCGTCCCCGGGCGAACCATAACCATCTCCATCGGTGTCGGTACACGAGCTTGATGGCGGCGGAGGAGTCCCTGAGCCAGCCGTGCATCCTCCGCAAAAGTAAGAGTCTATATCATTAGTGTCATCACATTGATTAATGTTAGTTGGAACTACCTGGGCGCTAATATCAAGATTGCCGCCGCTATCAATTACCGGGGTGCCGCTTAAAGTCACAATTTGAACCGGCGGCGAAGTTACTCCCACGGGGAGCGAATTTATGGTTGTAGAATCAATTACCGCCCCTCCAGAATTATTATCAATAAATTGGACATCAAAAGGAGTGATTACATCAGCCTCACCAATATTTGTTACCCGCACATCGATAGTGACAACGCCGGATGATTCAGTTACATCCGTGATCCTTGGAATAATATCGCTTAAGCTGGTGTCGGAAATCGCTAGCTGATTAACCCTAAAATTGTTAAATGTGTCTGGATTAGATTGCTCGGCAACTGGAATTGTCCCGTCATCGTTGACATTGGTAATATGATATGTGTGCTGGTTCCAAATTGGACGTGTCGGATTCCAACTTAATCCGGCCGGCGGTTCATACACAATAATCCCGCGGCAATCAATGCCAGCCGCATTGCAA
>PEZZ01000006.1:37257-38784 GCA_002773845.1 Candidatus Buchananbacteria bacterium CG10_big_fil_rev_8_21_14_0_10_42_9 | reverse complement strand
TATATTTAGTAGAACCTACAGGTCCAATCGAGGATGATCCCAATTTAACTGACAAAAAATTCCCCGGTAATCCTTCAATGTCTTACCGCTCAAAAAATCCGTTTAAGGTTATTGGTGAGGTTACTCTTTGGCAAGGACACTCGCCAGAACAAGTCAAAACAATGAAAGACGGATTAGCCAAACTTGCGGAGCAAGGTCTTGTTGAGCCGATAGAGGACTAAATAAAAATATAAAAATCAAATTTTCTTTTAGTATCTAAAATTGGTGAAATTAACCACGTGATAAAAATTTACATCGCACAACACGGCATATCTGCAAGGGCTGAAGCCACATTTCACCACTCTAATTTAAAAAAATATAGGAAGCGGCGAAACGTCTGATATGCCGAAACGTTATTAGCAATTCCGCTTCGCTCCATTGCAAATAACGCGCGCGGATACCTCCGCTGTCATACTCCATTCCGCTCCGCGGAACTTCGTATAACAGCGGATATGAGATTCAACTCTTGCAGAGCCTCAGCCCAAATTGCTAATGCAACTTCTCATATCATCAAACGTTAGGCGCAATAGACCATATAATATAAATTTATGAAAAATTTATAAGAGAAAATAAAGGAGACTAACTATGCTTGACGGTATTATAGTTAGTCTCTAACCTGCTGGCAACATACGAGGAACTGCCGCAATTAAAAGCAGACTACGAGTATAGTCTGCTTTTAATTTGATCTAGATTAAGGCGCTTAACTGTCGACCCGTGAATTTTATTCGCCATTCGCTATTCGCCATCTTGTGTATAAGTGGTTGCCAAAAACTATCAAGTGGAGTATAATGGATTCTAGTGGTATAAAGTGGATAAATGTGGGGATATACCAAAATAAATGTGGATAACTAAACTATTCGCTAAAACTAAACAAAAATAAAAAAACCACGATGTTTATTGGAGAATATCAACACGCTATTGATGATAAGGGGAGAATTGCCGTACCGGTTAAATTTAGAAAAGATTTAAAAATTGGAGCAGTTGTTACCAAGGGTTTAGACAACTGCCTTTTTTTATACACACAAAAGGAATGGAACGCCCTAGCGCAAAAGTTAGCCTCACTCCCAATAGCCAAAGCTAACTCGCGCGCTTTCGCCCGTTTAATGTTGGCAGGCGCTATGGATGTCTCGCTCGATAAACAAGGACGTATCATTTTGCCTGATTATTTACGTCAGTTTGCCAACTTAACAAAAAAGGTAATTGTTGCCGGTTTGTATAGCCGAATTGAAATTTGGGATCAGGCCGCATGGAATAAATATAAGCAAGGTACGGAACGGACATCGGGAGATATCGCGGAAGCTTTGGGGGAGCTGGGAGTGTAGTTAAATATATGTATGGATCAGTGGCATATTCCAGTATTACTTAACGAAGCAATTACAAATTTACAATTAAAGGCCGGTGATACAGTTATTGATGGAACAGTTGGCGGCGGCGGGCATCTGGTCGCAATTGCCAAAGTAATTGGGCCACAAGGCAAGATACTCGGAT
>PEZZ01000006.1:16553-37243 GCA_002773845.1 Candidatus Buchananbacteria bacterium CG10_big_fil_rev_8_21_14_0_10_42_9 | reverse complement strand
CCAAAGGTCACTTTAGTAAAAAGCAACTTTAAAAAATTAAAACAAAAAATATATGATCAGGGAATTACTAATGTTGATGGCATCATATTCGACTTGGGCCTATCTACGGGTGAGCTCAAGGATCCAAAACGAGGATTTTCGTTTACGATAGATGCGCCACTGGACATGCGCTTTGATACAGCTGGAATGATCAAAGCGGCCGACATACTCAATACTTGGCCAGAAAAAAAATTAGCTTTGCTCTTTAAAGAAAATGGGGAGGAACCGTTAGCCAGGCAAATCGCTGCCAAAATTTTTCGCCAACGTAAGATTAAGAAATTAGAACGCACTTTTGAATTAGTTGATTTAATCGCATCAGTGTATGGCGCTAAGTACAATCGGCGCTCCAAAAGTCATCCGGCCACCAAAGTATTTCAAGCCCTGCGCATTGCCGTGAATGATGAGTTAGAAAATTTAAAAAGCGTTTTACCTGATGCGGTGGATCTGCTTAATCCTGGACGCCGCCTAGCAGTTATCGCATTTCATTCTTTGGAGGATAGAATTGTCAAAAATTATTTTAGGCAAGAATCTAAAGATTGCTTGTGCCCCAAACAAATGCCAATATGCCAATGCCAACACAAAGCGGCAATTAAACTGATAACGAAAAAACCAATTACTCCTAATTTTGACGAAATAAATCAAAACCCCAAGAGCCGCTCCGCTAAGATGAGAGTGGCAGAAAAAATATAAAAATAAAACAAAATTATGCCTCGTTTCTTCTTACTTGCTAAAAAAACTAATCCGGTAAAAGCCAAACGGCGGACCCAAATTAAATTTAAATTCCCGCCAGTTCACATCGAAAAGTTGCTGGGCGCTTTAGTCGTAGTTTTTTTAGCCGCTTATCTAGTTTTAACTAATGGTGTTTCGACCAAGGGTTATCAAATTGAAAAATTAGAAAAACAGTTAAAAAGCCTACAAACATCAACTTCGAATTTAGAAACGCAGATCCTTGAAGCCCAATCCTCAAAAACCATTGACGGCAAAGTCGCCGATTTAAATTTAGTCTCAGCCAGTTCTGTTACCTACTTAACCATTACAGATAACGCCGTCGCACTTAATGAATAATTCATGGCCTCAATAATCGGGCAATATCGCTACAAAACTGCTAATTTATCAGATGGCCGCATATTTGTGCTGAAGGCCATCTTTTTGGTTGCGATGGTCATTTTAATTGCTAAATTATCTTTTTTGCAAATTGTTCAGGATGATTATTATCGATCATTGTCAGACAAGAGGCAGCAGGTTTTGCGACAGCTACAACCAAACCGCGGTAAAATATTTGTCAAAACTAGATTGGAAGACGGGGCGTATGAATATTTTCCGGCCGTAACAAACCAAGAACTTTTTTTAGTTTATGCTGAGCCGAACAAAGTAGAAAGCCCGAATAAAGTTATTGATACTATCGTTCCGATTTTTGATTTAACGCCGCAAGAGTGGCAACCCTTATTGCAAAAAATTGCCGATGACAAGGATCCCTACGAACCCTTGGTTAAGCAAGCCACCCAAGAGGAAATTGAACTTTTGCAAACCAAAAATTTAAGCGGGGTTGGTTTTATCCCGCAAAATTATCGCTACTATCCCGAAAACAGTTTAGGCGGTCATCTCTTTGGCTTTGTTCGAACTATTGATGACAAGGCGGTTGGACAGTATGGATTGGAATCATATTTTAACGATGAATTGTACGGCAAGGAGGGCGTATTGGTTTCACCAGTCGACGCCCAAGGTTCGTTTGTGACTGCCGGCGAACGTGAAAAAGACCCGGCTACCAATGGAGCTGATTTGTATTTAACCATTGATAAAAGGGTTCAAATTACAATCTGCCAAATCATCGCCCGCGCGGTTGAAACATACGACGCTGTTAACGGGTCGGTAGTAGTTATGGATCCAAGAACGGGGGCAATTATTGGAATGTGCAGTGCACCTGATTATAATCCTGATGTGTTTAATCAAGTTGAATCAATTGATATTTATAACAATCCAGTGATATCTTCTCCTTATGAACCGGGGTCAGTCTTTAAAGCCATTACTATGGCGGCTGGCTTGGATATTGGTTTAGTCGAACCTAATTCAACTTATATTGACGAAGGCGAAGTCAAAATCGGTCCGTTTACCGTACGTAATGCGGATTTAAAAAAACACGGCCAGCAAACTATGACTCAGGTGTTAGAACAATCACTCAATACTGGCGCTATATATGTGGCTGATTTAGTGGGCAAAAAAGACATGCAAAGATATATTGAAAATTTCGGTTTTGGCAAAAAAACTGGCATCGCATTAAGTAATGAACTAGGTGGCGATATATCCAGCCTAGACAAAAGAGGAGACATTTATACGTTAACCGCTTCGTACGGACAAGGCATTACTGTTACGCCCCTCCAGCTAGCCGCTGCCTTTTCGGCGATAGCGAATGATGGTAAACTGGTAAAGCCTTATATTGTTGATGAAATCCATTTTGGCGATGGGCGAATTGACAAAACCGCGGTCCAAGAAATATCACAAGTTATCAGCAAACTTACTTCAATCAAGCTACGCGGTATGTTGACTTCGGTTATCACAAATGGGCTTGGCCGCAAAGCTGGCGTGGAAGGTTATTATTTGGCGGGCAAAACAGGGACAGCCCAGATTGCTGCCCCGTCTGGCGGCTACGGCGTTGATACAAACCATACTTTTGTTGGATTTGGCCCGACTGAAGACCCACAATTTACTATTTTAGTTAAACTGGAAAAGCCAACTGCCGTGAGATACGCTTCGGATTCTGCCACCAATGTATTTCGGGAGGTCGCAGCATTTTTAGTTAATCATTTACAAATCCCACCATCTAATGGTTAGAAAAATATTACAAGCTAAACTTAGACTCATTGCTTGGCTAGTGGTGCGAAAACATAGCCCTTTAGTTATTGCGATTACCGGCAGTGTTGGTAAAACCGGAACAAAAGATGCAGTTATCAAGATAGTCTCAGATAACGGTTATCGCGTGCGCGGAACTAGCGGCAACTATAACAATGAAATTGGAGTTCCGCTGACGATCATCGGATCAACTAGCGGCGGATCTTCATGGCTGAGTTGGTTTTTGATAATACTTAAAGGTGTGCGGATGGTTTTAATCCCGGCCGCGTATCCGGATGTTTTAGTTTTAGAAATGGCTGCCGACCGCCCAGGCGATATTGGCTATTTGGCAAAAATTGCACCGCCCGATATCGCGATTGTTACCGCGATTAGCTCCGTTCATTTAGAGTTTTTTAAAAGCGTGGAAAGTGTAGCGACCGAAAAAGGCAGTTTGCTGCAATACTTAAAATCTAACGGCACAGCCATCCTAAACGCTGACGACAAAAGAGTGCTTGATTTAAAAAGCCGTTATCATAAGAAATTTTTGACCTATGGCATTATTTCAAAAAGTGATGTTCAAGCAAACAATATAGCTTTAGTTTATGATAAGGACCCTCACCTTAAAGCCATTGTCTTAGCTCATGCCCAACAATGCTCTTTGATCTTGCCTAACTTTATCGCCCGGCACCACCTTTACGGTATTTTGGCTGCAATTAGCGCAGGGATCGCTTTAAAGATTCCATTAAGTAATATTGTCTTGTCGCTTAAAGATTTAACCCCGCCAAAAGGGCGGATGACCATTTTACCAGGCGTTAAACATACAACGATTATTGATGATAGTTACAATTCTTCACCCCAAGCCGCGGTAGAAGCTTTAAATACACTGAAACAGCTTGCCGCCCGGCGAAAAACCATCGCGGTTTTAGGTGATATGTTGGAATTGGGAAGCTACACTCAAAAAGCTCACTTTGAACTCGGCCACACTTTAGCGAAATTGAAAATTACCGACCTTATAACAGTCGGTGAAAAAGCAACGGATATTGCCCAAGGAGCAATCAAAGCCGGGATGAGTAAAAGTAAAATCTTTAGCTTTGACAACGCTCCAGCCGCCGGACGTTTTTTACAAGATCGAATGCGGCAAGGTGATTTCATTTTGATTAAAGGTTCCCAGGGAGTGAGGACGGAAAAAATTGTTAAAGAAGTTATGGCTAACCCTGAAAAGGCTAAAGATTTATTAGTGAGGCAAGGGCCAGAATGGCAAAGCTAACCCTATACAATACATTAACCCGCAAAAAGGAGGTTTTTAGACCGATTAAAAAAGGCCTAGTCGGGCTGTACACTTGCGGTCCGACAGTTTATAACTACGCTCACATCGGTAATTTAAGAACATATATTTTTGAAGACATCCTTAAACGCGTTTTAGTATTAGCTGGTTATAAAGTGAGGCATGTTATGAATATTACTGATGTTGGTCATTTAACTTCTGATGCTGATACGGGTGAAGATAAAATGGAAACAGGCGCGCAGCGTGAAGGGAAAACAGTTTGGGAGATTGCAAATTATTATACCCAAGCATTTAATAGAGATATTGAAAAACTTAACATTATTACGCCAGATAAGTTTGCTAAAGCGACCGATACGATTGGCGAACAAATTAAACTAATAAAGAAATTGGAAAGAAATGGTTTTACTTACACTACAGATGACGGCGTGTACTATGATACGTCAAAGTTTAAAGACTATTCCAATCTTGCTCGCCTGAATTTATCTCAGCAAAAAGTTGGCGCTCGGGTTGGCGTTAATGCCCAAAAAAGGAGCCCGACTGATTTTGCGTTATGGAAATTTTCACCAAAAAACACTCATCGTGCTATGGAATGGGAATCGCCGTGGGGCACGGGATTTCCAGGCTGGCATTTGGAGTGCTCGGCTATTTCCACCAAATACTTAGGCAAACATTTTGATATTCACGCCGGCGGCATTGATCATATCCCGATACATCACACCAACGAACGCGCCCAAAATATTGCGGCTTTTGGCAAGCCGGTCGTTAATTATTGGTTACACGGCGAATTCTTAGTAGTGTCAGACCAGGCGAAAATGGCAAAGTCTAAGGGGGAATTTGTGACCTTGCAATCATTAATGGATAAAGGTTATTCGCCATTGGCTTATCGTTATTTAGCTTTGATGACTCATTACAGGCAAAAATTAGTTTTCTCTTGGAGCAGCTTGAAAGCAGCGCATAATGCTATGAGTAAACTCGCAAGCCAGGTCATTACTTGGCCACATGGCGGCAAGGCAAGTCGTCAAGCAGTTAATAAGTTTAAGGATGCTATGTATGATGATTTAAATACGCCTCAAGCGGTTGCCGTTGCTTGGGAGATCGTTAAAGACACTAAAATAAAGCCAGCCGATAAGCGAGCAACTTTAGAAAGTTTTGATAATGTGCTCGGCTTGGGTTTGAACGCTTTGAAGGTAAATGTATTTAATGTTATCGAAATAACGCCGACAATAAAGGTCCGAGTTTCCAGCGATATTACAATAAGTTCTGAGGTCAGAGCTTTAATAAAAGAAAGAGAAATTAACCGACAAATGAAAAACTGGGAAAGATCAGACGAGTTACGAGAATTAATCGAGAATAAAGGGTATCGCATAGAAGATACTCGTGATATTCCACTCGTCAGTAAAAAATGAAATTCCGCTCTCGCGGTATTTTATAAAGCTGATCGGTATTTAAAACGGATTGCCGTAGACGTACAATGCCAAAATGGAATGAATGAGAACCGAGATAAAAAAGCCCCACCAGTACCAACAATGCCATTGATAGAATTTTCTAAACCAGGGTTTCGCCATCAGCGGTGCAATTAGTTTTCCGCTTAGGCAGCGGCAGGAAAAGAAAATTAAAATTAAAAAAAAGATATTAGTTAATCCGGCGATAAAAACAATTTTGGCGGCTAGGTTTGGGTCAAGCATACTATTTTAATTTATTACCAAATTATAAGTTAGTCGGTAATTTTGGTTACATTGTTTATCCACTGAAGAAATTTTGGATTCGCATCAGCCGCAAGCCTTTCAATGCAGGGGACCTCGTCAGGGTGCAATTTTTCTATAATTAATTTGACTCGTCCCCAATTTTCATTGGCTGTTTTAAATAACCCAACTACTTCTCTTTCGTTAATAATTTTGTCTTTCCACCGATAGGAGCTCGAGATTGGGAAATAGTTGGCGCAAGCGACCAGTTTTTTGGTCAGTAAAATTTTCCCTATTTTTCTAGCTTGGACCAAATTTTTGTGGGTGGTATAAATAAGTATCATGTTTCATACAGTATAGCAGAATTCTTGATAATATATAAATAATGGTATAGGGTATGGTTGGGTATGAAAAATTTTTGGCAGGAGCTACAACATAAAAATGAGCCGATTTTAGCACTGGCTCCGATGGCGGGGGTGACTGATTTTGCGTTCCGTGAAGTGTGCAAGTCATTTGGCGCCGATATAATTTATACGGAGTTTGCCTCTGCGACCGCATTATATTATGCCAAATCAGATTCGGCCATAGCAAAGACAATGGAACTGATGAAATTTTCCGATGGCGAACGGCCGGTCAACATTCAAATTTTTGGCAGTGAACCGAAGCATTTTAATTTTGCCGCTAAAAAAATAACCGAAGAATTAAAGCCTGATGGCATCGACATTAATTTTGGCTGTCCAGCCAGAAAAGTTTTTACCCAAGGCGGCGGCTGCGCGCTGATGAACCAAGTTAGTTTGGGCCGAGAAATAATTAAAGCTACGTTGGCAGGCACCAACTTGCCTGTATCAATTAAAATTAGAGCTGGCGTGCACGATGTTGACGCTGTCACTTTTATCAATAAAGTTAAAGACTTAAATATTACCGGGGTGATAATTCACGGGCGAACGTACGCTCAAAAATTTGCCGGCGAGATACAGTATGGCCAAATAAAGGCGATCAAGGAAATGCTAGATATACCAGTCATCGCGAATGGGGGGATTTACACGCCCGAGGACGCCAAAATCATGCTAGATAAAACCGGGGCCGATGGCATTGGTTTAGCCCGCGGCGTTAACGGCAAGCCGTGGCTATTCAAACAAGTCCGTGATTATTTAGCGGGCGGAAAATACCAAGAGCCTACTTTAGAAGAAATTACGTCCGTGGCACTAAAACATTCCCAATTAGCCTTTGACGCTAAGGATAGTCGGGGGATAGTTGAAATGCGTAAGCATTTAGCTTGGTATGTTAAGGGCATGCCTAATGCTAAGGAGGTTAGGCATCAATTAATGTATGTGCAATCCTTGGCAGAGATAGAATCCATTTTAACCTAAAATTTTAGGTTTTATATTTATTTTACGACGCCTAGATATAAAAATCCTATTCTTCACAAAATCAATGCCGGCATCCATATTTAGCTTAGCCCGCGTTAGTTTATTTGTGGTGATGAGATATGCGAATTACAAATTAAAACCAGCCTTTCTTTTTAAAAATCACAAGCATTAAAGTTGCCACCGAAACCATCATTGCAATAACTACCCAAAAGCCGTATTCGTTCTCAATGAAAGGCATGGATTTAATTGTATTCATGCCAAAAATTGCCGCCATCAAAGTTATCGGGAAAGTGATAACTGATATGATGGTTAGCGTTTTCATGATTTGATTGAGTTTAAAGGAAATAAGGGAAGTGTTAGTTTCGTGCAATGTTTCGATGTATTCTTTGCTGCTTTCCAAAATACTCCAAAGCTCCTTGGTAGTGTCAATCAAGTTTTCAAAATAGTGGTCTGAACTATTCATCATAAAATTACTATTTTCACGAAAGGTCTCCAAGGCTTTGATTAAAACATTTTTATGCCCTTGCATTGATTTGCGCATATCGGTTAAATTGCTGCGGATGGTCAGAATGCGCCTGACGTTATTTTGCCCTACCTTCCGGCCGCTGAAAATTGCTTCTTCAATTTCCTTTGAAGCTTCGCTAACATGATCAAGCATTGGAAAAATTTTATCGTAAAGTTTAAACATAATGTCATAAAATAAATACTCACTGCTGGTATGTGAATTATAATTGTTCTGAGCCACCTCATTAATTCTTAACATATTAAACATTTCATTAATCACGCCAAATTTTTCCCGTTGCACAGTAACAAAAAAATCTTTGCCGACAAAAAAATCGGTTTCAGCGGTCGTCATTTGCTGTTTGGTTTTGTTGTATATTGGAAACAGAAAGGCAGCAAAAATATAATTTTTATAAGTGTCTATTTTATTCCGTTGGTTTTCAGAAGAAACATCTTGCAAGTCGAGCGGATGAAAATTAAAATTTTGACGGATAAAACGCAACTCATTTTCACCAATATTAGTAATATTGGTCCAAGTAAAGTGTTTAAAATCTAATTGCTGGATTGTCGACATGTGGTTAAATTGAATATATTATACATAATTTTTTGTCCACTCTCAATGCACAGGTGCTTATTGCCCAAAAAATCGGTATGTAGTAGAATTATATTTACTTAAAATCAAAATAAAATCAAATAAAAATAAACAAATTTAGCTAAAATAGAAACAAATTAAAACAGATTTAAACTCAAATAAAATAAAAATATGGGGGACGCTAAGGCTAAGGCAGCCAAAAAAATAGCCGATGAGGTTGAAATTGCCAAAACGGAAGGTGAAATTTTAGCCCAAAAAATTGAATCTTTACAAAAAGTTTTAGAAATTATTGAAGCCAACGTAAAAAATGCCCTAAAGCTTATTGAGGGTTTTGGGGATCCCGGAACTTTACGCGATTATCCTCAGGATGGCGATGAGACTGAACAGCCAGTGGAAGAAGAAGGCGGCGCGCGGGTAGTTGAAGGAGTATTTAACGGTCAGATTATGATTGGTTCTGACGGCCAAGAATACTCAGTTCCAGCTAACTACGCTTCAAAATCTAAGCTAGTAGAGGGTGATATTTTAAAATTGACGATTACTACCGACGGAAGTTTTATATATAAACAGATTGGCCCAACGCCGCGGAAAAAAGTAATTTCCACATTGGCTAAAAATGATATGACCGGTGAGTACTACGCCGTCAAAAACGACAGTAAATGGAGGCTATTAACAGCTTCAGTGACTTACTTTTCTGGCGTGCCCGGTGATGAGGTTGTAATTTTGATCCCTAAAAATGGTCACAGCCAATGGGCTGCGGTTGAAAACATTATCAAGCGGGGTTAATTTAAGGATCTACCGCAATCGCCCTAATCCTAGGGCGTTTTAATTTTCCTTAATTTATGGTAAACCTATATAGTTAAATACTATGGCTCAAACCTTATATCGCAAATATCGTCCGCAACAATTTGATCAGATTGTGGGACAAAATCATATTAAAATAACTTTGCAAAACCAGGTTGCTTCAGGCGAAGTTGCCCATGCTTATATTTTTGCCGGGACTCGAGGGGTGGGCAAAACAACAACAGCCAGAGTTTTAGCTAAAGCCATAAATTGTGGCGAAGGTAAAAAAGCTAAAAAGGAATTAGCCGAAATTGGCAAGCAAATTATGGAAGGCAAGGCGATTGATGTGATTGAAATTGACGCGGCGTCAAACCGCGGGATTGATGAAATTCGTGAGTTGCGAGAAAAGGTTAAGTACGCACCCGGTGTGTTGCCGTTTAAAGTTTATATTATTGACGAGGTACACATGCTAACCACTGAAGCTTTTAACGCCTTGCTTAAAACTTTAGAGGAACCGCCAGTTCACGCGATTTTTATATTAGCTACAACAGAAATTCACAAAGTGCCAACGACCATAATTTCACGGTGTCAGCGTTTTGATTTTAAACGAGTTAACGCCAGTGACTTGATGAAACGGCTGGCTTGGATGGCGGAGCAGGAGAATAAACAAGTCGACAATGATGTATTAAGAAATATCATCAATAATGCCGAAGGATCAGTCCGCGATGCCGAAAGTCTGCTAGGCAAGTTATTGAGTTTGGGTACCAAAAAAGTTACACAAAAAGAAGCTTCATTAGTCTTGCCTGAATCTGATTGGCCATATATTGTTAATTTTGTTACCGCTCTTCTTAATTCCGATGCTACCAAAGCTTTGGAGCTAGTCAATCAATTAGTTGATGAGGGCGGAGACTTAAAGTCGTTTAGCTCTGATGTAGTAGAATTTTTGCGAAAGATGTTGCTTAAAAAAGTGAATCCAAAACTTAATCAGTTTTCGGTGGAGCATGATTTAAGTGTTGAAAAACAGATAGATACGCTTTTGAGTAACGTTGAGGCTGGCAGGTTGAAGGCGATGATTGAAATTTTGATTGAAGCATCTCAGTCTTTGAAATATTCTCAAATTCAGCAATTGCCGTTAGAGCTCGCTGTCGTGAAGATAATTGAACCTGAATCTTCGTTGTCACATTTAAGATCAAAAGATAGCACGATATCTAGCAGTGAGCCTAAGCCTAAGCCGCACGAGCCGATAGTTTTTAAGAAGCCTTCGGCCCAAACGGTTGAGGCAACTCCCAAGCCAGCCGGCGAGAGCAAAAAAATCAAGAGTTTAACCAAAAAAACTAAGGTTCAAAAATCGAGTGGCCAGATAATTAGCTTAAAGGAAGTATTAAATCAATGGGAGGCAGTAGTGGCGGCGATTAAAGAAGTTAACCATTCTTTAGCTAGCACCTTGCGCATGCATAAGCCAAGCGAGATTCATGATTCCAGGTTGACAATTCCTTTTAAGTTTAAATTTCACAAAGAGCGAATTGATGACAATAGTAACAAGCAAGCTTTAGAAAACATTTTATCTCGGCATTTTGGTAAAGATTTGCAAATTGACGCCGTGATTGTGGAAGATCTAGAAATATCAGTGCCGGATGAGAAAAATAACGCAGTGGACACTGTGCTGCAAAATTTCGGCGGTAAAGTAGTTGATTAAAAAAAATTTTATAATTCGGTTAGTGTGACCGTTTTTATATTCGGGGATCGTCTAATGGTAGGACGCCTGGTTCTGGTCCAGGTAATCGGGGTTCGAATCCCTGTCCCCGAGCCAAATAGGATGATACGAGTTCTCCGCCTCGGGGCTTCGCCCCTCGGCGGAGCAATCTTTCGCTAAAGCTACAGAATTGCATGCACTATTATTACATTCTATTAAGCTCAAAATCTCATATTTTTTTACTTTGGATCCACGAATGATCTGAAAGATCGTCTTAAATTACATAATAAGGGTGCAGTCAGATCTACTAAGTCACATATGCCATGGCGGCTTGTTTGGTATGCAGCTTTTTTAACTGCCAATGAGGCTCAAGATTTTGAGCGCTATCTTAAAACTGGATCGGGCAAAGCCTTTGGTATAAACGTTTTATCTCAGTAGCTTTAAAGAAAGATTTTTCGAGTGGCAGAAAAGGTAGTCCGAAACTTAAGTGAAGGATACCCTGTCCCCGAGCAATTAAAAAAAGCCGATTGGCGTTTTTGGGTTAATTTGATTTATCGGCCCCCCTTAAATTGTCTGACTAAAGCCGGTGCCAAAAGTATGATTGAAATTAAAATAAGCAACCCTAAAAGCCCAGTTTGACTGGCAAACTCTAGTAAAAAAATAATTGGCAGTAATAATAAAATACTTAAAAATCCTAAAGCCATATACTTTCTAGTGATAAATAAAGGCACTGCCAAGATTGTGAATATTACTGCCAGCCAAATTCTTGGCATTAGATTATCTAAAACGAAAATGTTAACCCCCAAAAGAATAATAATTAAAATAACCGTTAATAAATAATCTCTAATTTTTTGAGAGCGATGGAGATATTCTTGGCGTGAGAAAAAATTCCAAAACTGAAAGTTGTCAGATAGTTCATCGCTTACATTATTTAAATATAACCCAGTCACTAGCAACCCGGCTAGGCCTAAAATAATAGACAACATGATAACAATTAAGGTCATAAAATTTATCTTATTGTAACACGGACAAAAAGCCAAAGTCTAAAATTTTAATATTAGGCACTATAACCAATATGCCTCTGCAATTTAAAGATTCTGCGCATTTGTGGTATTCACTGATTTTGGCTCAGGATAGTAAAGTATAGATTGGTTTTTAGTTTGTAACTCTAAACAATTTATGTCTATACTAATGTAGACATTAAGTAATAATTTAACAAAAATCAGGGTTTTTCTTAGCAATTGTTTAACAGTGTATAAGCGGGATAATTTACCTTGACAAAAATTATCTAATATTGTAAGTTGACCTTGAACAAAAGCTCTTGAATTTACTGGAAGGGTTCGTTATTTAGAGGCGGGGAATTTCAACGTTAAGGAGGGTCAAGTAAATCTAAAATGCTTGAGCCGTATTTAATAATTAGTTTGTTTATAAAATTGAATAATAATTATATGGGTCATCGTCTTCGCACTTTTTCAAGAAAGGTCACGCCTTATTTAGCTCTTTTTTCCATTTTATTTAATTTTCATATATATGGCGCCTCTTTAACAGTGGCAACGCCTGCCTTAGCGAGAGTCGGGGGCATCGACACAGAGTGCCAAGCCAACGGTTTTGATTTTGGTATAGCCAAGTGGGAATGGGACGACGATGAGTATGAGCACGCAGAAGGCGATGTTAGTCCTTATACCACTAGTGTTACCGGCGATGATGAAGAAGCTGATTGGACGGCTAGCCCTGCGGTTGATGGAGTTTTAGTTAAACGCGGAGGCGACACTTCTGTTGAGTCAGGGGGCACTGCGGGCACAGTTTATGAAAATGATCACGCAATTAGCCACATTACTTTTTGCGGCAATGAACAAGAAGACCCAGTGTGCGGCAATGATATACAAGAAGAAGGCGAAGAATGTGATGGCGAAGGCGGAGTGAGCGAAAACCAATCATGTTCCGGGCAGTGTACTTTAATTGACGAGCCATATTGCGGTGACGGTGAGGTGAATTTAGAATGGGAACAATGTGATGACGGCAATAATGAAAATGATGATGGCTGTGACGCAGAATGCCAAGAAGAAGTTGATGAGTGTGAAATTACCGAATTGATTGAAAACGGCGGTTTTGAGGAGCCAGATGTATTACATGCCAACTTATGGAATATATACGTCACTCCGCTAGTTCCGGGTTGGAACATTGAGTGGGTTTCAACCGTCCCGGCTTCATTTGGTTTAGAATCTCGGCCAGATGATGCCTTGCTGGAGCTTCACAATAGTTACTGGACTCCGGCTGAAGGCGACCAATATGCTGAACTTGATACTGACTGGGCAGGTCCCGACAGCGGTTTAGATGGAGAGCCAGCTTCGGTTGATATTTACCAAGATATTTTAACTATACCCGGTGAAGAGTATGAAGTTAGTTATCAATTTTCTCCGAGGCCGTTTATTGGAGCCGAAGATAACATTTTAAATGTTTATGTGAACGGTGTGCTTAAAGATACTGTTAGCGCGGCCAATGTTACTGGCGATACTATTTGGGAAGAAAGAGGCTTCAGTTTCATTGCCGATAGTCTAGTTTCTCGAGTTACCTTTGAGGACGGAGGAGAACACGATTCTTACGGCACTTTACTTGATGATGTTAGTGTATTGGGTTGTGAAGGCGAAGGGCCAGAACCTTACTGCGGTGACGGCATTCGCCAAGAAGGCGCGGAAGAATGCGATGACGGCAACAATGAAGACGGAGATGGCTGCAGTGCTTACTGTGGTATTGAGCAGCAATTTAGTTGTCCGTTTGAGGAGCAAGAAGGCAGGACAATTGTGGATTTTGGAGACGCTGGCTTGCTTTCAAATCAGGGTCTATCAGAAGCTTCAGCCGGTCCGGTAGCTGTTGATTTGCCGGCCGGTACGTACTCGGTATCCTTATTCTCCTGGGATTCTTACGCCAGCCGAGATACCGCCAGCGTACAGCCAAATGAATCGTTCAAAGTTGTCCTAGAAAACGAAGGCGGTGTGGTCGCGGAAACAAACGCCACCACTGATTTAGTTGACGGTGTTGATGCAGCTTCTAACGAAGAAGAGGTGAATAGCGATTTAGTGCTTAGTGAAGCGGTGACTTCGGCTACTGCCTTACATGCCGTGTATCCAGACGGCTCAAGTACCAATAGTTTACGCGCCTCATGTGCCGCTTTTGATTTAGTTAATGATCAAGGCTGCGAAGAAAACTGTGGCGGTGGAGAAGAAGGGTCAACGGTCGCCGGTTATAAATATTTTGACAATGACGGCGATGGTGTCCGCGATGAAGGTGACGACGGTATTGAAGATTGGAAAATTACCCTTTATAGAATTGGTGATTTAATTGAAACGGTTGAGATTGATTCTACCGATCCAGATGGCAGTGATTCTGTAGCGGCGCTAGAGTCGGGAAAAATATATATTTTAGAAGCTAACGGGACTTATATATTTGGCACTAACGGTTTTGGCAATCGATACGCGGATGTTGAATGGTCAAGCAGTGACAACCAAGCCACTTGGGATGAAAATCTTAATCGCGAAGGAGTTGACGACGCCCTGGATGTTTATGTTGATCAAGATGATATATATTGGGGAGTATTTAACCTTGGTCATCAATACTACGCTGTATATGAGGGTCAAGATTCCTCCGCTAACTTGACTATTAGCGATTGGTTAGAAACCGGCCAAGACAAAATGGATGACAATGAAGGTACTTTAGAAGTTAAGATTTATGAAGTTGCCGGAATGGACATGACCCTAACTGACAGTGACGGGCTGTATAGTTTTGGTGACGTTCAAGCAGGTCATTACTTGATAATTGAAGAACTAAAAGGTGGTTGGGAAAATACCACCGCTCATTACCGCTATTTGGAAGTTGGAGAGAATGAGTCAATAGAGGTCCTGTTTGGCAACTGGATTGAAAATAATGCCGAAGAGGGCAATATTTGCGGGTACAAATTTTTTGACCTAGATGGTGATGGCGAATGGGATGAAGGTGAGCCAGGATTAGAAGGTTGGACTATTCGGGCGGAAGATGGCGATACTTTCTTTGATACTCAAACTAACGAAGATGGGCGATACTGCTTAAATGTTGGCGCCGGTGAATGGGAAGTTATTGAAGTCGTAATTGACGAAGGCTGGGTTAACACCTATCCGGTAGCTTCTCATGAGGTGAATTTAGGCGAGGGAGAAAGCGAAGACAATGTTAATTTTGGTAATCGCCGCACTGAATGTGCTGATGAGGCCGATAATGACGAAGATGAGCTGACTGACTCACAAGACCCTGCCTGCCACACTGATGGTGATACTGAAAATGAAGAGTCCTACGATCCAAATTTAGATGATGAAAGTAACGACCCGGGGGAAACTGAATGTAATGATGGCGTCGATAATGACGATGACGGAGATATTGACTACCATGAAGATTCAGATTGCAATTCATATTATGATAATGATGAATCCGGCGATGAAGGCGAAGAAAATGGCGGCGGCGGAGGCGGCGGAGGCGGCGGTGCCTTTACCGGGCTAATTATTCATACTGAACAAGCTGGCAGTGATACGGTTACAGCCACGATTACATGGTTCACGAACAAGCCAGCTACCAGCCGCGTGGTTTGGGATACAGTGTCACATCCTGATTTAGAGTTAGGGTCAGCGCCAAATTATGGCTATGCCGCGTCTACTCCGACCACAGATACTGACCCCAAAGTAACCTACCACACCGTAGTAATAGAAGGGTTAGATTCTGGCACAACTTACTACTTTAGGCCAATCTCTGCGGCATCGCCAGAAGTTTTAGGCATTGAGTTAAGCATTACACCAGGCGGTACAACGCCTGAGGGTCCAACGGGTAGCGAAGAAGAGCCTGAAGGCACTGGCGGTCCTGAAGTTGGCAGCGGCGCTGAAGCAAGCAATGCCGCGGGCGGTACCGGCGGCGAGGTATTAGGTGTAGAATTTGAAGAGGAATTATTAGCCCAAGCCGACGGCGATGTTGAACCAACTCAAGATGAAGTAGAAGAAGAGGCGTCAGAAACGGAGCCGGTAAGCGATGAAGTTATCGAAGAAGTGAGCGCAACCGCTGCAACTACCGCAAGCCAAGGCTTGCCCTGGTGCTTGATTTTACTGGTAATTGTCGTTGTGATGGTATTAGCCTTGTGGTACAAGCATCGCAACGGTGATGATAAAACTAAAAAGAAGCTCGCGGTAGTAACAGTACTTTCTTTGGTCGCAACCATTATCTTCTATCTTTTAGGTGAGCCATGGTGCTGGCTCCAACTGTTGGTTATTGTATATTTAATCTATGAATTAACCAAAAAGAGTGATATAGACGATTCAAATAAACCAACTGCAGAGACTCCGGTTGAGAATCTGAAATAAAATCCCTCCAACAACTTACCAACCAGCCCCGCTTGGGGCTGGTTTTGATTAAAGTAGAAAATAACATAAAAATCGTGTAAACTACTAGTGCTATAATTAAGGTATATTTTTTATGATGCAGACCGTTATTTTTTACTCTTTGGGAGGATTGGCACTCCTCTTTTTTGGTATGCGAGAAATGTCCGATGGGCTTCAAAAAGTTGCCGGCGATAAGCTTAAGAGAGTACTTCATTTTTTTACTAAAAATAGGTTGTTTGCCGTTTTGGCTGGCTTAGCAATCACCACCTTGTTCCAGAGCAGTTCTGCCACCACTATTTTAATTGTCGGTTTTGTAAATGCGCAACTTTTGTCTTTGACGCAAGCCATAGGAGTGATTATGGGTGCCAATATTGGCACCACTATTACAGCATGGTTGGTTTCTGCCTTTTCAGTCTTTAAGATTACTCAATATACCTTGCCAGCAATCGCTTTGGGGATATTTCTAATGCATTTTGCCAAGCTCCATAAAACCCGATATTGGGGGCAGTTTATTTTTGGCTTTGGCATCTTGTTTTTGGGCTTAGGTTTCATGAAGGATGCCTTTGAGCCGCTTGAGGGCAGTCAACTTTTAAAAGATTTTTTTGTTTATTTTTCTGATTATCCAATTTTAGGCGTTTTAGCAGGAATAATTTTTACAATAATATTACAAAGCAGTAGCGCCACTATCGCGATTTTACAACTGCTGGCGCTGAAAGGTTTAATTTCGTTTGATGCCGCCTTGCCGATATTAATTGGCGATAATATCGGTACAACAATTACTGCTCAGTTAGCCGCCTATAGCGTACGCTCCACTAACGCCAGAAGGGCAGCCAATGCTCATTCCATATTTAATTTAGTTGGCGCGGCTTGGGCTTTGCCCTTAGTCTATTTTGGTATTTTTTCTTCATTAGTAAGGACAATTGTCCCTGTGGAAGTGACAGCCGCTAGTGTAACTTTATTGATTGCCGTGTCTCACACATTTTTTAATGTCTTTAACACCATTTTATTTTTACCATTTGTTTCTAAGCTGGAGGTCTTGGTTTTAAAGTTAACACCAAGGGGGAATAACTTTGAGTACGAAGGGCCAAGGTACCTTGATAAGAACCTACTGCATTCATCCTCATTGAGCATAGAAGCTGTAGTGCGAGAAATTAAACATATGCTCGGCATTGCCAAGGAAGTTTTTGAGCTGTCGATTGACGGATTCAGGCGCAATCAAGACAACTTGCGGCAAGTGTCTAGTTTGGAAAAAAATGTTGATACTTTACAAGTTGATATTTTTCGTTATTTAACTTTGATAAGCCAAACGGAAATGAATGCTAATGACGCGAAGCGAATGCCGCGCATTTATCATACCGTTAACGATGTTGAAAAAATTTCTGACTATGGAGAACGTTTAATGATTTTACAGCAAAGGCTGGAGTCAGTATATGACGAGGGCGTGATCAAGTATTTTCAAAAAATATCAGAGTATACGTTGGTAGCTTTAAGGGAGTTAATTTACTCTTTAGATGACGATAAGGATGGCCAGGCGCACGCCCAAAAAGTTTTAGGAATTTGCGGGCAGATTAAAAGCACAGCAGAGAACTTGCAGGAGCAGCATTTGCAAAGGCTGAGCGGCGGGGTTGCCAATATTGCCGTTGAACAGGTTTTGGGCGATGCTATAAATATTATTGAAAGCGCTAGACGCCATATTAAAAATGTCGCTGAAGCTAGATTGAGCGGCAAACTTATGTCTTAAATCTGATTTTTATGGAACCGTGACTATGGGGTTCATATTGTTTCTTATTTTACCGGCCGTTTTGATTTTTAATTTGGCTTTTGGCGTTGGCTTGCACACAACTGTTGAACTGCCTGAACCGGTGATTGTTAAAGGTATTTACATGACTGGCTACACGGCCGCTTCTAAGGCTCGGCGCGAGAACCTTTTTGGATTAATTGATTCAACCGAATTAAATGCCGTAGTTATTGATATTAAGGATTATACTGGGAAAATTTTATACGATAGTAAAATTCCGATTGTTAATCGGCTCGGTTCAAAATTTGTTCTAATAAGAGATCTGCCTGACCTATTAGATGAACTGGATAAAAGAAATATTTACGCTATCGCTAGAATCGCTGTTTTCCAAGATCCTTTTTTGGCCCAAGTTAAACCAGAATGGGCAGTCCAGACAAAGAGTGGGGGAGTTTGGCGCGATTATAAGGGTTTGTCTTGGGTTGACCCTGGCAACCAAGAGGTTTGGGATTATAACATCGCGATTGCCAAAGAAGCGGTTGATTTAGGTTTTAAAGAAATTAACTTTGATTACATTCGTTACCCGTCAGATGGAAATTTGCAGACGATCCAATACCCCTACCAAGACGGACATGAACTAGATAAGAATGAGGTTATTGGTAATTTCTTTGAATATACCTCAAATAAAATGAAAAGCCGCCCGGCTTATTTGTCGGCTGATTTATTTGGCATGACTTTATGGCGCGACGATGGTTTAAATATCGGACAAACAATTGAGGCGGCGGCACCACACTTTGATTACATTAGCCCCATGGTTTACCCATCTCATTATCCGGATGGCTTTGAAGGTTTCGCCAATCCGGCCGAGCATCCATACGAGATAGTCTATCGCAGTTTGGTGCGGGCTAGCTTAGACGGGCAGAGAGCCAAGATACGGCCGTGGCTTCAAGATTTTGATTTAGGTGCAGTATATAATCAAGACAAACTCTTGGCTCAAATTCAAGCCACCTATGATAGCGGCTGGGAGAGTTGGTACTTTTGGTCCGCGGCTAACACTTATACCACGTCGGCGTTTAAGCGGGATTGACAAAAAATTAATTTTATGATATAATACAAATATCTTAGAAAAATTTGGATTTATGTCTTTTTTTAAACGTAAAAAATCTAAACAAAGCCAGCGAATCTTTTCGCGAGTTTTGACGCTTTTGTCGCCGCGCCGACGCAATGTTTTGCGACAGCTTAGCAAAGACATCTCTGACTTTGAACAATTTAAGCTTGATTTAAAAGAAATTAAAAAATTTGTTGCCCGAAAAAGTAAGACTAAAGATGAATTTAGTAAAGCGATTGAGATTAAGTATCTATCTGATATTTTTCACGGGATAAATTTATTTTTTTTTCCATCCCAACACAACGACCATAAGCCATATGCGGTACGCGCTAAAATGCTTTGGCATTATTTAGTCATAGTCGTTGTTATCAAAGTTTTTGTTACTGGGGCATTATTTTTTACCTATCCTTCACCGGCTGAGCTCGCGAATATAGTAACTTCCAAAGTTGTTACTTTGGCTAATGTGGAACGTGAAGCTTTGGGGATTCAAACCTTATCCACCAATCCGGTACTCACCAAAGCCGCTTTAGCCAAAGCCAAGGACATGGTTGACCGTGATTATTTTGCCCATGATACGCCTGAGGGCGCTAAACCTTGGACGTGGATTAATAAAGATGAGTATGATTACGTTTACGCCGGGGAAAATTTAGCGATAGACTTTAGTTCGGCTGAATTGATTCACCAAGCATTTATGAAAAGCCCGACCCACCGAAAAAATATTTTAAACGAAAATTTTCAAGATATCGGTGTCGCTGTAGTTACCGGTGAGCTAGGCGGCAGGCAAACTGATTTGCTGGTGCAGTTTTTTGGCACCAGTAGAATTGATGCTTTAGCTAAGGCAGACGCCAATGTTACTCCACGTCAGCCCAGGCCGGAAGTACTCCCGGGCACTCGTTTAGGTGAGTCTGAAACAGGTGAAGTGGCCGGCGAAGAGCTGGTGGCTAAACCGGATACGGTTAAGCCAACTGATGATACTCCACTTAATTACTCTCCTCAAGAAGCAAGTCAGGGAGTGATAGTTGTGGCCACATCTAATTCTGATGCGCGAAGCTTGGTGCAGTTAATTATTGAATATTCAAATATATTCTTTTTAGCTATGGTTATTTTTTTATTCACCGCTTCAATGATAAATATTTTTGTCAAAATTAAGTTTCAGCATCCAAAAGTTGTGTTACAAAGCTTAGCGGCCCTGGCTTTGGTTTTATCAATCTTTTTAGTTAAATTCCATTTTATTGAAGAAATTTCACCTCAACTTTTGATTCTCTAATAAAGACTAAAAAAGCTCAAGCATAATAGGTTTGAGCCTTTTTTAATAGCTCAAGTTTTGTTATACTATGTCTATATGGCAACTGGCTCAAGGAGCAACAAAATCAACAGCCAAGACAATAGTGAACTTAGGTCGGGGCATATTAAATCTGACTTCGTAACTGTCGCTTCACATCAACTTAGAACTCCAATCTCCGCCATCCGTTGGACGCTGGACAGTTTAAGAATGCCGCGCAATGGCAAGCTGACTCAAAAGCAGTTAGATTTAATTGATCAAGCCTACCAAAGCAATGATTTTATGGTCAAGGTAGTACGTGATTTATTACGCGTTTCACGCATCCAAGATAGAGGCGTGGATTTACATTATCAACAAGTTGATTTAAAAAAAATGGTGGAAAATTTAGTCGATCAAGCTCGCCCCTA
>PEZZ01000006.1:0-16539 GCA_002773845.1 Candidatus Buchananbacteria bacterium CG10_big_fil_rev_8_21_14_0_10_42_9 | reverse complement strand
CACAACAAATTAAAGTCGTGATTTCAGCCTTGCTTGATAACGCTGTGATGTACGGCCGCCGCGACGGGAGAATTGAGATAAAACTTAAGGCGAATAAAAAAAGCGTAACGTTTAGCATTAAGGATAACGGCATTGGGATTTTGGCAAATGAAAGATCACAAGTTTTTGATAAATTTTTTCGCGGCGCAAACGCGATTAAAATTCAAGCTAACGGATTGGGGTTGAATCTACATATCGCAAAGTTAATTATTGAAGCGATGGGCGGTAAAATTTGGTTTACTAGCCGCCATAATATTGGCACGACCTTTTATTTTGAAATTCCGACTGCGGCCAAGCTCGGTAAAATTACTCAAACCGTGGGCCACAAAAGCAATCATAAACTAGAGACGATTCAAATTGAATTAAAGTCTTTTTATCGCTTTTTAAGCGAGGGTTTGATTTTAATTGATAAAAATGGGAAAGTTGTTTTGGTTAACCCCTTAGCTGAGCGATTTTTTAATGTTAAGGAAGAAAAAACAGTTGGTAAAAAACTTGATAATATTTTTTCTAATAATGAGATTTTAAATATTGTTAAGGAGAGAAAGTCAAAAACCTATAAGTTGGATTTAAAAAATAAACACGATACTTATCAAGTTATAGTTTCCCCGATACTTAGCAATAAAATAACTATAGAAGGTTGGTTGCTGCTAATTCAAAGCACCGCCCACATCAATGAGCCGGCCGACTCAGAAGGCGGATTAAAAAAAGAGCGTGAGTTTGTGGCTATTACCCTACATGAACTTAAGGCGCCATTGGGCATGTCTAAGTGGGGACTAGAGTTGTTACAAAAGGAGCTTCCCGGCAAATTGAACAAAAAACAAAGTGAATTAGTGAATCAAATATATCGCGGCAACCAACGCTTGTTGGTCTTGGTACGTGACCTTTTAAATTTATCAAAATTACAAGAAGGAAAATTTAATGTTGAATCTAAACCAATTGATATTACTCGGTCAATCAACGATTCAGTCAGTGCCTTCGTTAATTTAGCTAAAGAAAAATCAATTAAATTAAAATTTGAAAAGCCGGCCGAACGGTTGCCCAAAGTTTTAGCTGACGAGAATCGCATCACTCAAGTCTTAACGAATATAGTCAGTAACGCTGTGAAGTATACTCCCCAGAATGGCCATGTGACGGTTAGGGCTGAAGTTAAAACTGGTGCTGACATGTCTAAAATAAACAAGACGGTCACTACTGCTGATATTATGCACGCTAAGAATAAAAAAGGTTATGTGGTCATATCTTGCCAAGATACTGGCATTGGCATTTCAAGGGAAAATCAAAAGAAAATGTTCAGCCGTTTTTTTAGGGCCAAAAATGTTTTGCAAACCGACATTGAAGGTACTGGACTAGGATTATATATCACTAAGTCAATTGTTAATTTGCATAAAGGTGACATTTGGTTTACAAGCACCGAGGGTAAGGGTTCGACTTTTTATTTTTCTTTACCAATCTCCGGTAAATGATATTATAATAATTATAGTCAAACTATATGGCGAAAAAGAAAAAAATTCTGATTGTTGAAGATGATAAGGCGCTCGTTGAATTGTTAAGCCAAATGTTTGGTAATAAAACTTATTCTGTCGATTTAGCTTTAGAAATTAAAGAAGGCTTTAATAAGGCTAAAAAAAGCCAGCCAAATTTGATTTTACTAGATATTTTATTATCCGGAGAAAATGGGTTTGATTTATTAAAAAAATTAAAAGCAGATATCCAGACTAAAGACATACCGGTGATTATATTGTCCAACCTCGGGCAAGAGCGCGAGATTAAAAAGGCTTTAGAACTTGGGGCAGTGGACTACATGGTTAAGGCTGATTTTAGTTTGGATGAGGTTTGCACTAAAATTAAAACGGTCTTAAAGGATTTTAAATGTTAATTTTTTATGGTGACTAGCTACGATTTTATCACTGTCGGTTCAGCTGTTCGGGATATTACTTTTTATACTCCGGAGGGTAAAGTTTTCAAAACGCCGCAAAATTTAACTTCACAGATGATGCTTGGCTTTGAGTATGGCGCCAAGATATCCATTCATGATGTTAATTGGACGTTCGGCGGTGGCGGTACAAATGTGGCGGTGTCTTTGGCGCGGTTGGGATTTAAAGTATCGTCCATGGTAGCTGTCGGTAAAGATAGTGACGGACAAGCTATCGTAAATAATTTAAAAAGCGAAAACGTCAGAACCAATTTTATTCAGCAATATAAAGAAGCCCGGACTGGTTTTTCATTTATAGTGGCAAATAGCAAAAAGGATAATGAACACGTCGCTTTTACTTACCGCGGCGCTAACGATGAGTTTTCCTTTGCGCCAACTAAGTTGCGCGCCAAACGGACCAATTGGCTGTACTTAACTCATTTGGCCGATCCCGAACATAAGCGTAATTTACAATCTATTTTTGAGACAGCCAAAAAGCGTAAAATGCGTGTGGCTTGGAATCCGGGCAAAACACAACTTGCCTTAGGAAAAAACTTATTGACTAAATATTTACGCCTGACTGATATTTTAGTCTTAAATAAAGATGAGGCGATTGAGTTGGTACTGGCATGTATGCGTTTTGGCAAAAGAACCCCGACACATCTTAACCGCCCATTGTATTTGTTGCACATTATTACTGACTTGGGGCCCAAAACCGTAGTTATTACAGAAGGCAGAAATGGAGCCTTCGCATCTAAAGGTGATAAAATTTATTCCGTGCCTTCTACCCGTTCAAAAATTGCGGATACGACCGGCGCCGGCGACGCTTTCGGGGCAGGATTTTTGGCCGGGTATTATTTGTCTAAAGGCGATTTACAAAAATCTCTCGAATGGGGCACAATAAATGCTGGCGCTATATTAACTGAAGTGGGCGCGCAAAATGGTGGAATTGATCGCCAAGAACTTGAAGCCCGGCAGCGCAAATTATTTAGGAAATGAGAAAAAAGATAACTATCCAAGTATCTGGGCATCATTGTCATTTATCCAAAAAAGATATTGATGTTTTATTTGGTAAAGGCTATAAATTAAGACCTTTGTATAAATTATCACAAATCGGTCAATACGCCTCAAGAGAAACAATTTCAGTCAAATCAGCCAAAGGTAAACAAATCAATGATATTCGCGTTTTAGGTCCAAAACGGGCCAATAGCCAGGTGGAATTGACTTTAACTGATTGTTATCATCTTAAAATTAAGGCTCCAATTAAAACTGGTATCAATAAAGATACAGGGCCGGGCGGTCAAATTGAACTTATCGGCCCCAAAGGTAGGGTTAAAAGGAGGGCGGCTATGATTCAAAATCGGCACATTCATTGCGATCTTAAAACTGCCAAAACGCTAGGGTTAAAACATAAGGATCGCGTCAGCGTGGAAACGCTTGGCGTGCGGTCGGTAGTGTGGCATAATGTATATGTTAAAGTTAGATCTGATTTTGTTTGGCGGATGCATTTAGACACTGATGAAGCTAACGCCGCCAACATCAAAGAGGGTCAGACCGGAACCGTTTTAATAAAATAAAAGATATGTTAACAACCACGGGCGCAGTTATTATCATTATCGTCGCTGTTATTATCGGTTTGGTAGTATTTTCTAAGCTACAATAGCGCTACGGAAAATGTCAACCCTAAAACGGTTTATTTTGGTTTTGAATTCTGGAAGTTCAACCTTGAAGTTTCAGATATTTAAGATTGACTCATTGGCTGTCGTGCTTTCCGGGAACTTTGAAAAAATCGGTTTGCGAGCTTCTTTTTATGAACTCAATGAAAATGGTTCTGGCCGGGCAGTAATGGGTAATTTTCCCGAAGGCGTGCCTAACCACGACCAGGCTTTAAAAATTATTTTAGGCAAAGTAAACCATTGGCATAAAAAAATAGCTGCCGTTGGGCATCGGGTTGTCCATGGCGGTGAAGTTTATCATGACCCAACTGTTATTAATAAAGCAGTCATTAAAAAGTTGGAAAAATTAGGCGAATTAGCGCCGCTTCATAACCCCATCAACGTCAGCTGCATCAAAAGGGCGCAACAAAGCTTATCTCAGTCTATAAAACACGTGGCTATATTTGACACTGCTTTTTATGCTGATTTGCCAGATTATGCTTACACTTATGGTTTGCCGTATGATTTCTACACGAAACTGGGAATAAGAAAATATGGATTTCACGGCACTTCGCACCAGTATGTAACCTTGCAGGCCGCTCACAAGCTGAAAAAACCGCTTAATCAGCTTAAATTAATCTCTTGCCACTTAGGCTCCGGTTGTAGTATTACAGCGGTGAAAAACGGCAAAGCGGTTGACACTTCAATGGGGTTTACGCCGTTGGCCGGTTTGGTTATGGGCACTCGGAGTGGCGATTTTGACCCGGCTATTATTTTACATTTAATGAAGCATTTAGATTTTTCACCTCAGCAGATGGAAACAATATTAAATTTTCAATCCGGACTTAAAGGAGTTTTTGGGTATTCTCGGGATATGCGTGATATCATGCTGGCTTCTGGTTACAAGATTCCAGGTTACAAGCCAAAAAAGAAGTTTTCGAAAGAAGATAAGGCGCGAGCAAAATTAGCCCTGAATATTTTTGTGTATACGATTGTTCGCTATATTGGACAATACGCCACGGTTATGGGCGGTGTAGATGCTGTGATTTTCACAGCCGGGATTGGCGAGCGCAACGCCGATGTGCGCCGTCTAATTCAATCTAAACTGAGGTTTATTCGGCCATACAAAGTTTTAACAATACCGACTAATGAAGGTTTAATGATGGCTCAGTTGGTCAAACAAAAATTAAGGCTTAAATAGTGCTCAGAACTCTTTTTAATGGAAAAACCCAATCAATTACTTCGGCCGCAATAATTATCGCCGGGGCAACCTTAGCCAGCCGTGCGCTTGGTGTATTTCGCGACCGAATTTTAGCTGGACAATTTGGAGCCGGGATTGAGCTTGATATCTATTATGCTTCGTTTAGGATACCGGACTTAGTTTTTAATTTATTGGTGCTCGGCGCAATCTCTGCCGGCTTCATTCCAATTTTTTTAAGCCACCTTGAAGATGGCTTTATCAGCAAACTAACAAAAAACAGCGACAAGGCTTGGCGTTTGGCGAATTTGGTTATTAACACTCTTTTTTTGGTGTTAGTGGCAGTTAGTTTGATATTGATTGTTTTTTCACCTTTGATTATGAGATTAATAGCACCCGGTTTTGATCAAGAAACCTTAGCTTTAACGGTTAAAGTCACCCGGATTATGTATTTAAGTCCTATCCTGTTAGGCTTAAGTTCAATTCTTGGCGGCATATTACAAACCTTTCATCGTTTTTTTGTTTATTCATTGGCGCCAATAGCCTACAATGTCGGAATTATTATTGGCGCACTTTTTTTATCGCCAATTTTTGGCGTTATGGGGTTAGCGTACGGTGTGGTCTTGGGCGCGGCGGCACATTTACTTATTCAAATACCGACTGTTTTACACTTAGGTTATCGCTGGCAATGGATATTTGATTGGCACGACAAGGGTTTAAGGCAAATGGCCAAAATTATGCTCCCGAGAACTTTATCTTTAGCAGTCAATCAGCTTAATCTAATTGCGATGACAATTATCGCATCACTTTTAGCGGCGGGGTCCATTACGATTTTTAATTTAGCGAACAATCTGCAAAGTTTTCCGCTCGGTTTGTTTGGAATTTCTTTCGCGGTGGCGGCCTTTCCTTCATTATCACTTTTAGCAACCAAAAAAGGGCATAAAGATTTTATTTACCGTTTTTCTATAACTGTTCGCCAAATTCTTTTTTTAATTATACCGGCTTCCATTTTGTTAATTGTTTTACGCGCGCAGGTAGTGCGTGTGGTGCTCGGTACCGGGTTGTTTGACTGGTCAGACACGGTTTTAACAATTCAAACATTAACGTTTTTTAGCCTAAGCTTATTTGCCCAAGCATTAATTCCGCTGGTTGTGAGGGCATTTTTTGCTTTGCATGACAGTAAGACGCCTTTTTTTTCAGGCCTTATTGGAGCACTGGTGAATATTGTTTTAGCGCTTCAGTTTGTAAAAGTGTTTGATGTGGCAGGGTTGGCGTTAGCTTTTTCGGTCGGCAGTGTAGTCAATTTTACTATTTTATGGATTGCCCTTGATTCAAAATTAGGCCAATTGAAAACTTATTCGATTTTATACGCGACGGGCAAAATGTTAATTGCCGCTTTATACATGGGAATTGTTGGCCAAGGGATTGAATATTTCATAGAGCCGTTTACTGGAACTCAAACTTTTTTAGGCCTGCTCGGGCAATCAGTTGCCGTAGTTATCGGCAGTGCCATTGTGTACTTTTTAACATTACGTTGGTTAAAATCAGCTGAGTTAGATTTGTTTATTAGTTCATTTAAAAAAAGATTTTTGAAAAAATCGCGCAATTTGGATTTAACTGAAGCTGAAAATATATAACTTTACAATCTCTTTGTTTCTGCTACAATAGCGCGTATGCAAAACATACGTAATTTCTGTATTATTGCCCATATTGATCACGGTAAGTCAACGTTGGCTGACCGTTTTTTAGAAGTGACTGGCACGGTGTCAAAACGCGAGATGAAAGAACAATTGTTAGACACGATGGAGCTGGAACGCGAACGCGGGATTACGATTAAGTTGCAGCCTGTCCGGATGCAATATGAAGACCATGAGATTAACTTAATTGACACGCCCGGGCACGTTGATTTTACCTACGAAGTTTCACGTTCGCTATCTGCCGTTGAAGGCGCTGTCCTTTTGGTTGACGCTACGCAAGGAATCCAGGCCCAAACGTTAGCTAATTTATATTTAGCGTTAGAGCAGAACTTAGTAATTATCCCCGTTATAAATAAAATTGATCTGCCGGCAGCCGATGTAGAAAAAACCACCCAAGAGATTGTCACTGTGCTTGGCTGTAAGCCAGAAGAAGTCATCGCCGTTTCCGCCAAAACTGGACAAAATGTTGAAGCGGTACTTGATGCCGTTATCAAAAACGTCCCACCGCCAAAGCCTCAAGATGGTAATTTTAAATCATTAATTTTTGATTCTATATTTGACGAGTATAAAGGCATTATTGCCTATGTGCGAGTTGATAGCGGTAACGTTAAAGCTGGCGATGAAGTAAAGTTTTTTGCCACCGGCAAGGAGGTGGAAGTGTTGGAGGTCGGATATTTCGCGCCCAAGTATAAAAAATCAGACGTTTTACAAGCAGGAGAAATCGGCTATGTTATCACCGGAGTAAAAGCGCTTGCGGATTGTCGGGTCGGCGATACTCTCTCTTCACTAATAGAGAACAAACCCTTGTCCGGTTATAAGGAAATAAAGCCGATGGTGTTTGCTGGATTGTTTTGCCAGGAAGGCAATGAGTATCCGCGCTTGCGCGAAGCGGTTGAAAAATTGAAGCTAAACGATAGCGCGTTACAATTTGAACCGGAAAATTCACCGGCGCTGGGCTTTGGTTTTCGCTGCGGCTTTTTAGGGTTGCTCCACTTAGAAATTATTCAGCAACGCCTGGAGCAAGAATTTGATTTAGATCTTATCGTAACAGCGCCTAGCGTGGCGTATCAAGTTGATTTAACTTCCGGTGAGAAAATTACTGTTAGAAGCCCACAGTCATTTCCTGACCCGTCGCAGATTAAAGAAGTGCGGGAACCAGTGATGAAGCTTGATATTTTTACGCCTAAAAATTATTTGGGCGCAATTATGAATTTAACTTCTGAAAAACGCGGTGTGTATTTAACTACTGAATACGTCGATGAGGGGCTAGCTATTTTACATTATGAAATACCAATGACCGCGATTATAATAGATTACTACGATAAGTTAAAAAGCGTCTCGTCCGGCTACGCTTCGCTAAATTATGAATTTTTGGAATATCGACAGTGTGAAATTGTTAAGCTTGATATTTTAGTGGCAGAAGAAAGGGAGGAAGCGCTGTCGGTTTTAACGTATAAAGACGCCGCGTATGATGTTGGCAGAAAAATTGTAGAAGGATTAAAAGAGCATATTCCTCGGCAAATGTTTATGATTAAGCTCCAAGCTGCAGTCGGCGGTAAAATTATAGCGGCTGAAAGAATTTCGGCTATGCGCAAAGACGTAACCGCAAAATTATACGGGGGAGACTACACTCGGCGTCAAAAACTTTTGAGTAAACAAAAGAAAGGCAAAAAGAAAATGGCTGACATCGGACGCGGACATGTCAAAATTCCAGCCAAAGCATTTATTGAGATTTTGAGGAAGTAAATTAAATCCTTCCTTGCCTGTCATGTGCGAAGTCAAAGGGTTAAGGGGAGGCCTCCTGCCCGAGGGAGCCTTCGTAGAGGCTGGGGTGAGGGGTTAAAGTTGTCATTTTGAGCGCGACCGAGCCAAGCTGGGCGCTGCGAAGAATCCCTGAGATCCTTCGTTTCACTCAGGATGACAATCGTGCAGGATGGCAAGAAGGTGGTTTAAAAATACCCGCCAGAAAAGAGTAAATGGCCGCCTAACGTAAAAAATAACATTGATAAAATCATCAAGATAGATATTACCAACCAAAAGGCACGCATTATTTTTTTACGCCGCTTTGCCATACATTTTTAGTGTGGTAAGATTGTACTATTATGGATAAAATTTGGCAAGTTGCAAAGACTGTACCAAAAAGTTTTAAAGACAAATTCCCAGAAATTAATGAAATTGTTCTCCAGCTCTTATATGATCGAGGCTTAAAAACTCAAGAAGCCATCGATCAGTTTTTAAATCCTGACTATGAGAAACTTCACGACCCTTTGACTTTTAGAATGATGAAGGATGTAGTTAAAAGAATTTTTGAAGCGATTGATAAAAAAGAGAAAATAACTGTTTATGGCGATTATGATGCCGATGGGGTGTGCGCGTCGGTTCTTTTAATGCGAGCATTAAAAGAGTACGGCGGGAATGTTGATTTTTATACCCCTTATCGCGACACAGAAGGTTATGGGCTCAACATGAATGCTTCTCAATACATGATTGAGCAGGGTACAAATTTGGTCATCACGGTTGATTGCGGCACCTCCAATACGCAAGAGGTTGCCTATTTAAAGGCAAATAATGTTGATGTTATAATTATTGACCATCACTCACAACCGTTGGATTTGCCGGACGCGCTTATACTAAACCCAAAGCTAAAAGATGAAAAATATCCTTATCGGTTTTTAGCGAGCTCCGGCATGACTTTCAAAGTGTTGTCGGCCATGATCGCCGAGCAGGATGGGCATAAAGTAAAAAAGAAATTACCTGAAAAGTATCTCAAATGGCAGCTTGACCTTGTCGCCATCAGCACTGTGACTGACATGATGTCGCTAATTGGGGAAAATCGTATATTAGTCAAGTATGGCTTAATTGTTTTGGAAAAAACCCGTAAAGTTGGGTTGCAACAATTAATTAAATCAATCAATACTAACAGTTTTACCGCTAGGGGAATTGACACGGTGACCATCGGTTTTCAAATTGGACCGCGTTTAAACGCTGCCGGGCGAATGGATCACGCTAGCTCTGCCTACGAGTTACTTATGACTGACGATAAATCAATCGCTCGTGAGATGGCCATGCAATTATCAGAAAATAACGTTGATCGCCAAAAAAAGACGGAGCAAATTTTTAAGAAAGCAAAAGCGCAAGTTCAAGACTCCAAAGACACTTTATTAATCGCACTTGGTGACGATTGGCCAATCGGATTAGTCGGCTTAGTCGCCGGACGTTTATTACGGGTTTTTCAGCGGCCGACTATGGTAATCTCCAAAAACGGTGAAGAATTTATTGGCTCTGGCAGAAGCATTGAACAATTTGATATGACCGCTGAATTGTCTAAGCACGATAAACTCTTAAAAAAGTATGGCGGACACCCGCAAGCGTGCGGTTTTACTATTGCGAACAAAAAAAACTTGGATGCGTTTATAAAAACGATGAAAAAATCAACCAAAGATGCGCTTAAGGGGGTAGATTTAACCCCGGTGTTACAAATTGATAAAGAGGTTGAGCTTGATGAGATTAATTGGGAATTATATGATGTGCTAGAACAGTTTGAGCCGCATGGCATGGATAACCCTAAACCCAAGTTTTTGGCTAGAAAACTGCACGTGCATAGCATTGAGGGCATGGGTAAAAATCAAAATCATATTCGGGTGATGATTTCCCATAATAGCGACGAGGTAAGAAAAACAATTGGATTTTTTATGGGGGAGTGGTTAGATAAAATTAAAAAAGGAGATTACATTGATATCGTTTTTGAAGTCGGTGTGAACAAGTGGAATGGGAATCGGGAGTTAGAATTAAAAATAATTGATTTAAAACATTCAGATGGCTAGAGCAACGTTATTTTGCGACGGAGGAGCACGCGGCAATCCGGGGCCTGCCGGCGCCGGAGCGGTTTTAAAGTACAACGGTAAAACCTATGAAATGAAAGAATACCTTGGCGAAGCAACTAATAATCAGGCCGAGTACCGTGCTTTGATAATGGGGCTACGCAAGGCCGTAGAAGTAGGCGTACAAGAGCTTGATTGTTATTTAGATAGTGAGTTATTGGTTGAGCAGATGAACCAAAGGTATAAAGTAAAAAATCAAGGTCTCGCGGTTTTATTTGTTCGGGCCTGGAACTTAGCGGCGCAGTTAAAAAAAGTTACGTACAGGCACGTTTATCGCAATCAAAACCAAGACGCCGACCGGCTTGTTAACGAAGCGATTGATGAAAATATTTAATATGACAAAGATCAAGAGATTATTCCACCATTAGTTCAAATGATTAAGTTAATTGTCTTTGATTGGAACGGCGTATTGCTCGCCGATGCACAGGCTTGCACTGATGCTGAAAATCATGTTTTAAAAGTTTTCGGAGGAAGACGCATATCATTAAAAGAATTTCGTGAAACTATTCATATACCTGCAATAGATTTTTATGTTTTGCATGGCTGTGACAAAAAGAGATTGATCAGGGAATCGAAACGTTTGGGACAAACGTTTCATACCTATTATGAAGATAGGGTAAAACATTGCCGCACTAGAAAGGGCGCGTCAGATTTATTAGAGTGGATGGAGTCTAAATTGATACGGTCTATTATCTTAAGCAATCACACTGTTACGGGCATTAATGCACAACTAGCCCGCCTTAACCTAAAATCTTATTTTGATAAGGTTTTGGCTACTGATAAGCTAGACACTTCAATGAAGCGTCAAAGTAAGCCCGAAAGATTGAAAAATATATCCTAAGCAATCATTATATGAAAAATGAAATTATTCTTATCGGAGATGCGCCAGAAGATATTCAGATCGGACAATCGTTGGGTATAAAAACGGTTGGCATAACTGGTGGATATTATTCAAGTGCTCGAGTTAAAGCTGCCAAGCCAGATTATTTGATTCATCGATTAGAAGATCTAAGACGAATTTTAAGATAACCTGAAAATTCATCTAAATGTGTATTAAGGTTCCCTCTCCGATACGGAGAGGGCCAGGGTGAGGTAGCGAAGTTGTCATATGCTATGAGTGTTAATTAAGGATTTGCAGTCCCTAACCTCACCCACACCCTCTCCCGCAGGGAGAGGGATTTATACAATCAAAAAATCCCTCACGGGAGGGATTTTTTGATGTCTAAGCAAATCGTAAGCCGAATTTTGTGCTAACCGAGTTTGACTCGGTGCGATGGCCATCTATCTAGGCGCATTGTTGCCAATACGCTCAAGCTGCCTACCAAATTTGGCATTGCACCAGGCTGGGTTTACCACCGCATTCTGTCAAAGTTTTCAGAACGCTGTCCGTTAGGACACTACTGCTCACACAGCAGGGAGAAGCCTTGGGCTCCACTTTTCACCTTTTGTCCCGCAATGCGGGACTAGTATAGTCTCTGTGGCACTTTCCCTAGAATTACTTCTGGTTGCCGTTAGCAACAGCCTTTGTTACGGTGTTCGGACTTTCCTCCCATAAAATTTACGGGCGGCCATCTAATTTACTTAGACTTATAGTTTTTATCATATTTTTACACAACTGTCAAGGTTTCTTTTTTACCTAAATTATGGTTTAATTTGATAAGTTGTTTTAGGTAAGAAGAGATAATTCCTCCCCTGCCTGCCCTGAGCGAAGGCCAGTCTGACTGGCCGAAGCCGAAGGGTCAAGGGGAGGCAAGGAGGGGTTAGTAAAAGAGTTAGATTTAGATAATGCCAAAAGATAAAGTAAAATTTATCGCTTACGATACTAGTTTAAAAGCTCTTTCTAGGAAAAACAGGTTAAACCCCACTCAACCTGAAAAAAGATTTTGGCAACAAATTATAAGCAGGAAAAAGACTGGCTACAAATTCTTGCGTCAAAAGCCAATCGGTGATTTTATCTTTGATTTATATTGCCCCAAACTCCTGCTCGATATCGAAATTGTTGGCGATACTCACTATATTGATGATCAACTATTACATGATTCTAACCGGACCCAAGCCCCTGAAATTATGGGGAATTAAAGTTATTCGCTATACGAATCATGATGTGATGAAAGGTATAGTTAGAGTTTACGATGACATTATGGAATAGATAAAAATGCGAGAGCGCGAATTAACAAAACCCCCTACACCTGCCTGCGTTCCGTCGGCCATAGCTTTGGCGGCGTGCGGCCGGCAGGCAGGTCCCCCTTATCAGGGAGACAATAAATTATGAAGCAAAGCGAACTTTCCTTATCAGTTTTTACCGTGCCATTGGATTTTTTGACTTTGGTAATGGCGGCTTGTGCGGCTTATTTTTTACGTTCAGTGCCGTTTGTAACCGCAATACGCCCGATTGAGTTTAATTTACCTTTTGAAGAATTTATTACGCTTGTTTTTTGGATTGCCCCGTTTTGGATTTTAGTTTTTGCAATTGCCGGATTATACACTATTGGCAGCCGCCGTTTAATGAGCGAGGTTAGTAAAATTTTTTTAGCCTGTTCAACGGGCATTTTATCTGTGATTGTGGTATTGTTTTTTACTCGTGAATTATTTTCGTCGCGTTTTATAGTGCTAGCTACTTGGGGGTTTACTTTTTTATTTGTTTCCCTTGAGAGAGTGATAGTCCGCGCTATCCAGCGTCAATTTTTTAAACAAGGCAAAGGGGTAACCAAAATCGTGTTAGTTGGCAATGATGACAATACTCGGATTTTTAAAAACACCATAACTAAAAATCCAGGGTTGGGGTATCAAGTAGTTGAGCAAATTAGTGAAGTTAATGATCAATCATTGAGTAAGCTCAACGAACTTTTAAAGTCCGGCGGTATTGAGCAAGTTATCCAGCTCGACCCGAATTTTACCCGTGATAAATCAAAAAAGTTATACGAAATTACAACCGTTAATCATGTGACATTTAAATATGTGGCCGATATGCTGGCCACAAACGTTAAGAATCTTGGCGTGGAAACAATTGCCGGTATTCCGATAATTGAAATTAAACGAACGCGCTTGGAGGGTTGGGGAAAGGTGTTCAAACGTATTTTTGATATAGTTATTTCATGCCTACTGATAATCGTAGCATTGCCGGTGATGGCGAGTATTGGAATTTTGGTTATATTGACTAGCCGAGGCCCGATGTTTTTTAAATATCAGCGGGTTGGCAGGGCCGGCAAAGAGTTTAATTTTTTAAAATTCCGGTCCATGGTGCATGGGTCACACAATTTAAGATATGACGAAAAGTTTAGAACTGAAAACAAAGATGAGCGGGCGGGGACTCCCGTGGTAAAGTTCAGAAATGATCCTCGCGTGACGCCATTTGGCAAATTTATACGCCGTTGGAGCTTGGATGAGTTGCCACAATTATTTTTAAGCTTGTGGGGAAGCATGAGTTTAATTGGCCCTCGGCCGCATGAAAAAGAAGAAGTCGCCCAGTATAAAAAACATCATCTCAAAGTACTGACACTGAAGCCCGGAATTACCGGTTTGGCCCAAATTTCTGGCCGGTCAGATCTAGATTTTGAAGAAGAAGTCAAATTAGATTCCTACTATATAGAAAATTGGTCGCCTTGGTTAGATCTGCAAATTTTGTTACGGACGCCGTTAGCTGTTATCCGTAACCGTAAAACAGATTGATGAACAGAGCAGCTGAGTTAAAAATTGCTTTAGTCCACGATTATTTAGCCCAAGAAGGCGGAGCTGAACGAGTATTACATATTTTTCAAGAACTGTTTCCTCAAGCGCCCACCTACACTTTGTTTTACGATCAAGCAAAAATGGGCGGTTTATACCGAGGTAAAGACATTCGCACTTCCTACTTACAAAAAGCGCCAGGTATTTTTAAACACTACCAATGGTATTTAGCCTTAATGCCATCGGCGACCGAAAGTTATGATTTGTCGCAATACGATTTTGTCCTTTCATCTGCTTCGGCTTTCGCCAAGGGTGTAATTACTCAACAGGACGCCTATCATTTATGCTATTGCCACACACCCACACGTTATCTTTGGAGCGATACCCATAGTTACGTTAAAGAATTGCACTATCCAGCGGTTATAAAAAAAATATTACCCCCTTTGCTTAGCCGGTTAAGAGTTTGGGATTTATCCGCAGCGAACCGAGTTGACGGTTTTATAGCAAATTCTAATTATATTGCTAACCGTATCAGCAAATATTACCAGCGTCAAAGTAAAGTGATTTATCCGCCAGTTGATGTTGAAAAATTTAAAGTTTCAAATGAAGTGGGAAATTACTACTTGGCTGGCGGGCGGTTGGTAGCTTACAAAAGATTTGATTTGGTGGTCCAAGCTTTTAACCAATTAAAAATGCCTCTTAAAATTTTTGGTGCGGGGCCTGAATTAGAGCATTTAAAAAAAATAGCCAACCGAAATATTCAATTTGTTGGCCGGGTGGGGGACGAAAAGTTGGTAGATCTTTACAGCCACGCCGTTGCTTACATCCATCCCCAAGTTGAAGATTTTGGGATTACCGCCATAGAGTCAATGGCGTCTGGCCGTCCAGTTGTCGCGTATAAAGTTGGCGGCGCAGCAGAAACTGTGATTGAAAATAAAACCGGTATTTTTTTTGATGATCAATCGTGGGAGGCATTAGCCGATACTATTGTACGTTTTAACGATAATAGTTTTAATTCAGCTGACATTAGAAGACATGCGGAAGCTTTTTCTATCTCAACTTTTAAAGCCAACATTAAATCAACAATTGAAGAAATAATGAACAAGCCCGAACATGAACGTCGGTATTGACATCAGGACACTGCTAGAAACCAGATATTCTGGCATCTCTGAGTATACTTGGAATGTTGTTACAAATTTGTTAGAGCAGGATAATAAGAATCAATATTTTTTGTTTTACAACAACGCTAATAATAAATATCAAGCCCCGAAATTAAATTATGCTAATGCTCAAATTAAAAGCTTTCGTTATCCTAATAAGTTATTTAATTTAAGTCTGGTAACTTTAGGTTTGCCTAAAATTGACCGCTTGATAGGGGAGCTGGACTGGTTTTGGCTGCCAAGTATGCAATTTTTTTCGATTAGCAAAAATACAAAATTGCTGTTAACTGTTCACGATGTTTCTTGGTTGCATTACCCAGAATTTTTTTCTATTAAAGGCAAGCTGTGGCATAAACTTGTGAATATCAAACAATTATGCCAACGAGCAGATAAAATTAACGCCGTTTCTGAAAATACTAAGCAAGATTTAGTCAATTATTTAGATATCAACCCGGAAAAGATTTTTGTTACCCATTTAGGTTTAAGTGAAATGTATAAACCAATTACCGATCAAAATATTTTATCAGCGGTAAAAAGTAAGTATAATTTACCGGATAATTTTATTTTATTTTTGGGAAATTTAGAGCCGCGAAAAAATGTTGAAGGCTTGATTGAAGCTTTTGATTTAGCCAGTAAAGATTTGACGGCTGATACTCATTTGGTTATTGCTGGGAAAAAAGGATGGTTAAGTAAATCAATTTATGAAATGGCTAAAAAAAGTCACGTTAAGGATAAAATTAAATTTGTTGGCTATGTCGATTCGCAAGATAAACCGGCGTTGTATTCACTGGCCCAGGTTTTTTGCTACCCATCATTTTATGAGGGTTTTGGTCTGCCTCCGCTAGAAGCTATGGCTTGCGGCACGCCAGTTATTGTAAGTAATGTTTCTTCTTTACCAGAGGTTGTCGGCGGCGCGGGGCTGTTAGTTGACCCTTATAACAAAAAACAAATAGCCGATGCGATTATAAAGCTTTACAGTGATTCAGAGCTTAGGGATAATTTATCTTTAAAATCACTAGAGGAGGCTAAAAATTTTACTTGGGATATGACCGCAGATGAACTTTTACAAGTGATGGGTTGAGGGGACTGGCGCGAAAGCACCTAGTCCCCGTTGTGGCCGATTTTTGTAGTGTGGCCTGCTGTACACTTGTAAGTGTGCGTGATCTTGCGCCTCCCCTGTGAGGCGCTATACGCTTTTGAGGTACGGCGGCGGCAACCAGGCACTGGACACAACCCGAACAACACTTTGATTCGAGAGCGTATGCGCATAGCACCGCCTCCTTCCTTCCAAATTATGCTACTCTAAATACAAAATAAGTCAATATGAAAAT
>PEZZ01000005.1 GCA_002773845.1 Candidatus Buchananbacteria bacterium CG10_big_fil_rev_8_21_14_0_10_42_9 | reverse complement strand
TCTTTGGTTGATTTGGGCATAGTTTTTGACATATGCCCCCAGAGTAGCAAAAAGTGCAATATGTGTGTGCACATTACCTGGGGTCCTTGACAATAGGTGGTTTTTTTGTTTTTCAAATTACTAGATTGCCACGCTTACGCTCGCAATGACATCAAAGGAATTTTTCTGGGAGTTCGAGAAAGTAGCCAAGCACCATGAATAAAATTCCCATAATTGCAAGTGCCTTTTCGTGCTTCATCGTTTCTAGCACCAAATCATCAATCTTTTTCATTTTGGAAATTTTAACATGAATGGCATAAGCCGTATAAGCTACAATCAGCTTACCGATTGTGCTTAAGGTAAAGCCCAGAACGGTTAAAATGTTAAGTGTGTTTTCTAGCATGTGTGTTTTTTAATTCTTCCCTAGCTACGCGCCGGTCGTCCCACGGAATTTTTTTATTGCCAGCAAGCACCAATGCTTGCTCAGCCCCTTTGCCAGTTATTAATACTATATCATTTTTTTGTGCCAAAGTCAGCGCTTTGTTAATTGCTTGGCGCCTGTCTTCAATTAAAAATAAATTTTCATTCTCTTTTTTACCTCTTTCTTTTACACCCTCAGCAATGCGATTAATTATAGTTTGCGGGTCATCGTCGTAAGGGTCATCGTTAGTAATCACGCAAACATCAGCAAACCCTCCGGACATTTTCCCCATTACTGGTTGCCTCGCCTTGTCACGTCCGCCGCCGGTTGCCCCAAACACATGAATTACTTTACCTTTTGGCTTCATTTCTTTAATTACTGAAAACAATTGTTCGAACGCTCGCGGGTCATAAGCGTAATCAACAATAATTTGAAAATTTTGGCCTTCATCTATAAATTCTAATCTGCCCGGAATAGTTTTAATTTGCTCCAAAGCTTTTTTGCAGGTGGCTAAATCAATGTTTTGGCTTTGGGCGGCGGCGATAGCAGCTAAGGCATTATAAACATTAAAAACACCTAGCAACTTAAGGCTGAAATTTATACCTTCAACGTTAAACGAGGAACCATTTAAACCTAATTTTAAATTGGTCGCTATAACTTGTTCAACTTCTGTGCCTAGCGAGCTGCGATTGTCGATTTGAAAACTATATTTTTGTAAAACCTTGAAATTGATAAATTCACTCGCGTGGGCATCATCGCCATTGACGACAATTGTATTTTTAGCGCGGGCAAATAATTTTAATTTAGCTGCTTTATAATTGTCGAAGTTGCCGTGAGATTCAATATGTTCGGGCGTTAAATTGGTAAAAACTGCAATGTCGTATTTTATACCGACATGACGATATTGGGCTATGCCTTCGGATGAGGTTTCAATTACCGCGTACTGGCATTTAGCTTTAACCATGTCTTTGAGTAATTTTTGCAGCGCAAACCGCCCGACCATAGTCATCTTTTTGTCATTTAGCCAAGTCTTTTGCCCGACCTTGAACTCCACAGTAGAAGTAGAGCCGACTTTAAACCCAGCGGTTTCTAAAATTTTAGTAATGAGTTTAACTGAAGTGCTTTTGCCTTTAGTCCCGGTAATGCCAACCACAATCATTTTATTGGATGGAAAGCCGTAAAAAATGCTTGCCAGTAACGCCAAGGTAAGATGATAAAGATTAAGGATTGGTTTAGGCAAAATTTTTTTAATTGCCTGTTTGATTGTCCAAAGTATGTTCATCATTATTCCCCGAGTTTGTCGAGAGGTTATTCATTAATTTCCTCTCCCTGGAGGGAGAGGATGAAGGTGAGGGGGATTTAGATTTGTTACCTCACCCTAACCCTCTCCTTCCAGGAGAGGGAACCATATTTCACATTCTTTTAGTTACTGTTGGCCTAAAATTTTAAGCGCCGCTTTAACCTTATCTTGGCTCGCATTGGTATCAGTAGCGACTTGGGCCAGCGCTTGCCTAGCTTGGTGCGGCGTATAGCCAAGAGTAATTAAAGCTTCTAGCGCTTCCAAATCAGTGCCCGCACCTTTGGTTGATTTAGAGTGTGGAATAGCGGAAATTTTACCTTGAAGTTCTAGCACAATTTTTTCCGCTACGGCCTTGGATAACCCGGCGCCTTTAATTAGTATTTCTGGCTCTTCGTTTACGACAGCTTGTTCGATGTCTGTCATCGATGCTTGCTCTAAGACGGTTAGCGCCTTTTTTGGTCCAATGCCAGATATGCTGATTAAAAGTTTATACAGTTCAACTTCGGCATAACTAAAAAAGCCGTATAAATCAGAACTTGTTTCAGCAATATGGTGATGAGTAAAAATTTCAGTTGGTTCGCCTAAAGTTAAATTTTGAACCACATCAGGAATTGTCCAGATGTGATAGCCCACGCTGTTAACGTCCAAGATAAAAAAATTATCTTTTTTGGTTGGCGGGTGAATGTATTTAACTTGGCCGGATAAATAGCTAATCATACCTACATACTTTATCACGGAATAATACCCGCGTTAAGCTATAAGTACATTGACAAATTAGATTTTTCGTGTTATATTTTTTAGTCTATTTGGGGGCATTAGGAGGCCCCATAAATATGGCATTGACTGAAAATTGTCCCGATTGCGGGAAGATGGTTCGTTCGGGCGCGGTGTGCCAAAGCCAAAAGTGCCAGGCTCGCCGCATTCTGAAAAGCTGTGAGGTGCGTCCCGGCGTGCACAGCATCGTGCGGGCTGGAGTGGTCTTACGGGTGAAGGCACCGCATTCGACCCGCGGCCGCAACAAGGCCCTCGCTCTGATGAACCGAAAGGCCATCAAGGCTGGGCATGGTGGTGTGGCTCGTACGCACCGCAACCCCGGGAGCGAGTTTCGTCTCCTGGACCCGAAGCCTGTTCGGCCGCCGCGTCAGCAGTGTTCGAAGCAGGTATGCAGCAAGCAGGCGAGCGGTACCGCCTTTCTCGAGCGGACCGGAATGCTGCACCCGGAGATGATTCGGACGTAACCGCAACGCAAGATGTGCCCGCCCCGCGCGCCCCCGGACTTCGGTCCGTGGGCGCGTTTTCATTTTTAAAAACCATTGACAATACCCTTTAAATAAGTTACAAAGGTTGGTGGGCTTATTGAAGCTATCAAGCACCCTGAGCACCCCGAGTCACATCGGGAAGGAGTAAGAGTATGCAGTGCCATGAATGCGGGGCTAACCTGTTAGATTCGGTCCATGAAAAAAGTTGCCCAATGAAAGCATTAATCGCCGTGCTGGAGCAGCACGGATTGCGTGACTTCCTTGCCGGCGCTGATCATGGAGTTGAGTCCGCGGTCCGGTTCGCCAACCGTTTGACCCACCGGGTCAGGCTGGACAGCAGCAATCCCGCTCATCGTGAAGGCGTGAAGCTGGCCATTCAGGCGGCGGCCGGCCGCATGGGCGGCCGCATTGAGGTTTTCAATGGCACGATCGTGCTAACGAAGCCTCTTCGCCCGGACGAAAAGCCGAAAACCATCGGTGAGCTGCTCGCGCCTACTTAACACTCCGCGTCTCGCGCGCGGACTACTACACGCCCACCCGGTTTTCGAACTAGGTGGGCGCTGTTCTTTTTTGACTATTTTTTTAAAAAGGTGTAATTTACTATGTTCACGCAGGGTTGATGTCATTTCGGCGTCAGGCGTGAACAACGGACTCAAAGACGGGGAGGGACATTTATGGTCCATATCAATCGACGGGCGCCGCTGACGCCAGACAAGAATGGAAACTTGCACTGTTCGGGGTGCGGGACTTACATGCCGGCTAGCGGCATCGGAAATCACAACAACGATTGTTCTTGGGTGGCCGGGCTTGAAGAAGCTCGGCGAGCCCAGCCCTATCCGAGGGGAGCGTGCCCGGGCTGTCCGATGTTCATCGCAGATATTGAGATGAGCAGAGGCGTTCATCTCGCCGGATGCTTCATCGGTGAAATCGTCGAAGATTTCGGCGAGCGTGATTTGCTTAGCCTCTTCCATGTAAGTAAGGGAGGGTTTGGCCAAACTATTTTTCGTGCGTGCATCAGCTCACTTGTGCGGGACGTTTCACTTCTGCACGAGCTTGATTCATGCTCTCATCGGGACTGGAAGTGTGTACTCTTCGTGCTTCACACGATCTCGGTGAAGTATGGGTACGAGTTTAAAAAAGACCGGAAAAAAGCCGTGCTGATCATCCCGGCCGGTAAACTCGAGGAGGCGGTCGATCTTTGCACGACGCCGGTATAAACCTGCCACGTCTAACGTGGCTAACCTGCACGCCCACCCGGTTTTCGAACTAGGTGGGCGCTGTTCTTTTTAAAGAAAAAAAGTAACTTCCCTCTCCTTGGAGGAGAGGGCTAGGGTGAGGTTAGGAATTATTTTCAATTAACCAACCCTCACCTTCAACCCGTCAGACGGGTTTCATCCTCTCCCTTTGAAAGGGGGAGAGGAATTATTTGGTTAGAGAGATTTTGCTAAATCAACTAAGAGATGTACGCCGTAACCGGTCGCACCATTACTTTTTGGCGTCCATGCGGTCCCCGCAATATCTAAATGCGCCCATTTATAGCCGTCCACAAATTCTTGTAAAAACGCGGCGGCGGTAATTGTCCCGCCGCCAGGCGAATTGGATATATTTTGGACATCCGCTACTTTAGATTTAATTTGTTCAGTGTATTCAGGCATCAAAGGCAATTGCCACGCTTCTTCGTTTGTCGCTTTACTAGATTTTATCACTTTGCTTATCAACGTTTGGTCATTGCCCATTACCCCGGCTACATGATGGCCAAGTGCCACCACGCAAGCGCCGGTCAACGTCGCTAAATCAACCACGTATTTAGGATTCATTTTTTTTGCGTAACTTAACGCATCAGCTAAAATTACCCGGCCTTCAGCGTCGGTATTTAAAACCTCAATTGTTTTACCAGACATGGTTTTGACTACATCGCCGGGCTTATAGGAAGTGCCCGACGGCACGTTTTCTACTGACGGGATTAAGCTTACGACGTTGACTTTTAACTTTAGCTCGGCAATCGCTTTGATCGCCGCTAATACCGCCGCGCCGCCGGACATATCAAATTTCATCTCGTCCATTTTCTGGCTGGGCTTAATAGAAATCCCGCCGGAGTCAAAGGTTACGGTTTTTCCGACCAACACTAAATTTTCTTTTTTCTTAGGATTGCCGCGGTATTGCACCACTATAAATTGCGGATCGTGCTGGGAGCCCGCCCCAACACCTAAAATTCCGCCCATGTGCAATTTTTTCATTTCAGCAACCGAGAAATTCTTAACCGTAAGTTTCGGAGTTTTGGCGGCAATTTCTTTGGCTACTTTAACAAAATGCGGCGGCGTGACTTCGTTGGCTGGAGTATTGCCTAAATCGCGGGCTAAATTGATTGCCGAAACTACCACGAGTAATTCATCGCTAATTTTTTGTGCCCGTTTAGCTTTGGCTGCCGGTAGCCCTGCTATTACCACTGTTTCAATTCTATGTGCTTTGTCTTTTTTATCAGATTTATATTTATCAAATTTATGTTCAGTTAAACCTATAGCTTTGACTAAGAAGCTGATAACTTCATCTAATTTAATTTTACCTGGGATATCAAAATCTAAGTTTACTTTGACAGCATCAAACTTATTTTTTTGAGCGTATTCAGTAACAGCACTTAAAGCGCCCATCCACGCTTTTGGGCTAAAGCCTTTCTTTTTTCCCAAGCCAACCAAAAGCGTGCGCGCACCTGCCAAGCGCACCGGATATTGTTCACCGCTTTCTCCTTTAAAATCTTTATCTTTAATTATGTCAGTTAATACGCCATTGGCTTGTTTGTCTAAGGCTTTTAAGTAAGCTGGCAGTTTACCGTTATTTTCAAAGCTAAACCAAACGTTGACGTCAGCTTTGAGAGGATTAGATTTTGATTCGTAGTTTACTTTCATAATATTTTTGTTAGTACCCTCTCCCGCAGGGAGAGGGGGATTATTTAAACCTTTTTAATTCTCATTGTCATTCCGGCCTCTGAGCCAGAATCTCTATCTAATATGGATCCTGAATCAAGTTCAGGACGACATAATGGTTAAACTTTTTTAATTCCTAATTTAATTTTATTCTCACCAATTACAACTTCAGTCATCGGTTCGATTTTTTCTGCTTTAATATCTGTGGCTAAAGTAGTGGATTTTAATTTATCGGCAAAGGCATCAAAAACCGCTGCCTCACCTTGATAATATATAACAATAGAATCTTTCGGAGTCAAACCGTTTTGTTTACGCAAGCTATTGATATGACGAACTAAATCCCGAAATTGACCTTCTAATTTTAATTCATCTGTTAAGGCAGTATCTAGTTTTGCCTCTCCAAATTTCAGTTCTTT